>NZ_JBGFFF010000217.1:0-5912 GCF_056175785.1 Acidovorax sp. LjRoot204 | reverse complement strand
CTTGATGACGCTGTGCATCGAGATGCGCCCCACCCCGGCCACCACGTTGAGCACCGTGCCCACCGGCGGGGTGATGAGGCCGATGGCGCCGTTGAGCACGAACATCAGGCCGAAATACACCGGGTCAATCCCCGCCTTGACGGCGATGGGCAGCATCACGGGCRCAAAGATCAGGATGGTGGGCGTGAGGTCCAGCGCCGTGCCGATGAGCACCAGCACGATCATCATCACAGCCATCAAGAGGCGCGGGTTCTCCACCAGCGGGCCCAGCCAGTTCGTCAGCACATTGGGCAGGTCGGCCAGCGTGATCATGTAGCTGGCCACTTGGGCACCAGCACACAAAAACATCACGATGGAGGTCGTCTTGGCCGCCCGCACCAGCACGCCGTAGATGTCGGCAAGCTTCATCTCGCGGTGGATGAACAAGGCCACCACCAGCGCATAGAACGCAGCCACCACGGCGGCCTCGGTGGGCGTGAACACGCCGGTCTTCATACCGCCGATGATGATGAGCGGCATCAGCATCGCCCAGAAGGCGCGCACGGTGGCCCGCAAGCGGTCCTGGATGGGCAGGGGCTCGCCCTTTGGCAGGTCCATGTCGCGCAACACCCAGCGCCAGGCAAAGATGAGACCCACGCCCATCATCAGCCCCGGCACGATGCCGGAGACAAACAGCGCCGAGATCGAGGTGTTGGTCGTCACACCGTAGATCACAAAGGGCATGGACGGCGGAATGATGGGCGCGATGATGCCGCCCGAGGCAATCAGCCCGGCGGATGTGTTCATGGGGTAGCCCTGCTGGCGCATCATGGGCAGCAGGATGGTGGCCAGCGCGGCGGTGTCGGCCAGGGCCGACCCGCTCATGCTCGCCATCAGCACCGCAGCACCAATCGCCACATAGCCCAGCCCGCCCCGGATGTGCCCCACCCAGGCCTGCGCCATGTCGATGATGCGGCGGCTGATGCCGCCGGAGTTCATCAACTCACCCGCCAGGATGAAGAAGGGCACGGCCAGGAGCGGAAAGCTGTCCACCCCGGCCACCAGGTTCTGTGCGAGCAACTGCGCATCCCAGAAGTCGAGCACCCAGGCCATGCCTGCGCCCGTGAGCACCAGGGCGAGGCCCATGTTCATGCCGGTGCCCATCAGCACCAGCATGCCCAGCGAAAAAACAAGAAAAGCCTGCGCTTCGGGTCCCATGGTCACTCCACCTCAGCGCCATGACCGAGGTCCAGCGGCTTGCGTTGAATCAATTCGACGGTTGCCATCACACCAATGGCCACCGCGCACAAAAAGGCCGGCAGCGGCAGCAGCGCAGCGGGGTAGGCCATGACGACCGAGCGGCTGCCCATGCCCACCACCACCTGCTGCCAGGCACCCCAGGCCAGCATCGCGCTGGCGGTGATCACCAGCAGCCGGATCACGGCGGTCAGCAGGCCAAAGGCCACCGGGCGCTTAGCCAGCAGGCCTGCCAGGCTGGTGAAGGCCATGTGTTCGCCTGCCGGATAGGCCGCTGCGGCACCGATGAACACCATCCAGACGAACAACAGGCGCGACAGTTCTTCACTGGCTGCCACGCCGCTGCCAAAGCCGTAGCGCAGCACCACGTTGATGAACACGGCCACGGCCATCACACCCAGGCAGCTGGCCATGAGCACCTGGGAGATCCGCGCAAAGCGGCTCTGCGGCACGGCTTGTTGTGCGGGGGAACTCATGCGGTCTCCTTCGTGGCCAGCCAGGCCGAGGCTTGCTGTTGCAGCGTGGGCAGGTCCAGCAATGCATCCAGGCGCAGCACGCCCGCCTCGCCCACGGGGGATTCCAGCGTGGCGAACTGGCTGTCCACCAAGGCGCTGGAGAAAAAGTGGGTGCCCGCACGGGCGGCCACGCGTTGGCCTGCGCTCGCGCGGTCGATCTCCAGAAAGACGAAACGCAGCCCGGGGCAGGCGTTGCGCAAGCGGTCCCGGTAGACCTTCTTGAGCGCCGAGCAGGTCAACACCGCGCCCTGGGGCTGGGCTTGCAGCAGTTGCCCCAAGGTGGTCAGCCAGCCTTCCCGGTCTGCATCGGTCAGTGCAATGCCTTGGCGCATCTTTTCGCGGCTCGTGGGGCTGTGGTGGTCGTCCCCTTCGATCAGGGGCAGGCTCTCGGCCTGTGCCAGGGCAGAACCCAGGCTCGACTTGCCGCAGCCCGCCACGCCCATGACGACCACAAAAGCGGGTGACGCTTGAAAACTCATATTGGTAGCGCTATCCAAACAATCCATAAAAAAGGCACCCGGTCTGGATGCCGCACAAACTGTGGCAAGCTGAGCAACTTGATCCCAAATGGCTGGCGTTGCCTTGCCCAAGAGTTTGGACAGCGCTATCCTAACCAGATCCATCCCCAGCCCCATGAGGGTTAACCCTTGAACAAACCCGAGACAAAACCCGACGCCAAACGCCGCTCCAGCGGCCGCATCACGCTGAGCGACGTGGCCAAGGCCGCCGAGGTCAGCCCCATCACTGCCTCCCGCGCCCTGCGGGGAGAACGCGGCGTGGCGCAAGAACTGGTGCAGCGCGTAAAAGTCGCCGCTGAGCAATTGGGCTATGTGCCCGACCCCGCAGCGCGCGCACTCGCTTCACAGCGCAGCGTGCAGGTGCCTGTGCTGGTGCCGCTGCTGTCCAACGCGCTGTTTGTGGACGTGCTGGAGGCCGTGCATCGCACGCTGTTCCCGCAGGGCTACCAGGCGCTGATCGGCGTCACGCACTACGACCCGCAAGAGGAGGAGCAGCTGCTGCGCACCTACCTCGCGCACCGTCCGGCCGGGCTGCTGGTCACCGGCTTTGACCGCACCGAGGCCGCGCGCCACCTGATTGCCGCCAGCGGCGTGCCCTGCGTGCACCTGATGGAGATGACCTCGGCCCCCGGCGTGTTCTGCGTGGGGTTTTCGCAGCAGGATGCAGGCCACAGCATGACGGACCACCTGCTGGCGCGTGGCTACCAAAAGATCGCTTTTGTAGCCGCCCAGCTGGACCCCCGCACCATGCAGCGCGCAGAGGGCTACCGCCGCTGTCTGCGCGAAGCCGGCCTGTACGACCCCAAGCTGGAGCTGCTGAGCCCGCAGCCCTCATCGATGCGGCTGGGTGGCGAACTGCTGGAAGAGCTGCTGCGCACCCGCCCCGGTGTCGATGCCGTGTTCTTCTGCAATGACGACTTGGCCCAGGGCGGCCTGCTGGCCGCGCAGCGCCTGGGTCTGTCGGTGCCCGGCCAAGTGGCCATTGCGGGCTTCAACGACCTGGCAGGCAGCGACCAGATGCTGCCGCCGCTGACCACGGTCCACACGCCACGCTCCGCCGTGGGCGAGGCCAGCGCACGCATGCTGCTGACGCTGATGCGCGGCGAGGTGCCAGAGTACAACTCGGTGAATCTGGGGTTTGAGCTGACGGTGCGCGAGAGCACCTGACCCCTCTCTCCGCGGCGCCCACCGGAAGCCACAGCGCCGCCCAGACCTACGCCRAGACCCGGCGGCAACACGGTCGCTCGTCTCGCGCAGACAACCCACTCCCTCACTATCGCTCAGGCCAGGGTGAGCGCCGTCGCACGCCACAACCGTCGCGTGCGCACCCCCCACTTTGCCCACCTTTGAGCTCACGCCTCCTACCGGCCCTGCAGACGGGACGAGACCCTGACAGTCACGCAGCGCACGCCGTCGCGGCGGTACCTCCTACCCAGCATGCGACTCGGAGTCAGCGCACAGAGCTCTCACTCCAATTTAAGACAATATATTTTCACAAAGGCAACAAAAATTTTTTATCAAAGGTGCTCTTATCTACCGATAAATCTATCGATTTCTGGGAAAAATTCGGGTTAACACTTACCTCGCCACAAACGACAACTGTTTGACACATTCAATTTGTATCATTACGATAAGCAAATATGTTGTCTTAATTGCCTTCTGCTGTTGTAGCAGGGGGTGTGCCCCGAACTACTCAGGAGAGAACCATGCGCAATCTGAATGGAAAGACCGTGATCGTGACCGGCGGCGGCGGCGGCATTGGTGGGGCCACCAGCCGCCGCTTTGCCGAAGAAGGTGCCAAGGTGGCTGTGTTCGACATGAACCTGGAGGCTGCGCAGAAAGTGGCCGAAGGCATCCAGGCTGCAGGGGGCGTGGCCCAGGCCTTCCAGTGCAATATCACCCAGCGCACCCAGGTAGATACCGCCGTGGCAGCGGCCGAAGCTGCCCTGGGACCCATCGATGTACTGGTCAACAACGCCGGCTGGGATGTGTTCAAGYCTTTCACCAAGACCGTGCCTGCCGAGTGGGACAAGCTCATTGCCATCAACCTGACGGGCGCCCTGCACATGCTGCACGCCGTGCTGCCCGGCATGGCAGAGCGCAAGAAGGGCCGCATCGTCAACATCGCGTCCGATGCGGCGCGCGGTGGTTCGTCCGGCGAGGCGGTGTACTCCGCGTGCAAGGGAGGGCTGGTGGCCTTGTCCAAGACGCTGGCCCGGGAGCACGCCCGCCAGAACATCACCGTCAACGTGGTCTGCCCCGGCCCCACCGACACCGCACTGCTGGCCGGTGTGGCTGAAGGCGCCCGCGACCCCGCCAAGCTGCTGGAAGCGTTTCGCAGCGCCATCCCCCTGGGCCGCCTGGGCCAGCCCGATGACCTGGCCAGCGCCATTGCCTTCTTTGGCAGCGATGACGCGGGCTTCATCACCGGCCAGGTCATCAGCGTGTCGGGCGGCCTGACCATGCACGGTTGATCCCCGGATACCTCCTTACCTTTACCGAGAGAACACCATGAATTTCGAAGACATCCTGTACGAAGTGCGCAACGGCGTGGCCTGGATCACCATCAACCGGCCCGACAAGATGAACGCCTTTCGCGGTCAGACCTGCGACGAAATCATCAAGGCGCTGAACAAGGCCGGCTATGACCGTGATGTGGGTGCCATCGTGCTGGCCGGCGCTGGCGATCGCGCCTTCTGCACTGGCGGCGACCAATCGGCCCACAGCGGCAACTACGACGGCCGCGGCACCATTGGGCTGCCTATGGAAGAGCTGCACACCGCCATCCGCGACGTGCCCAAGCCCGTGATCGCCCGCGTGCAAGGTTTTGCGATCGGCGGCGGCAACGTGCTGGCCACCATCTGTGACCTGACCATCTGCTCCGACAAGGCGCAGTTCGGTCAAGTCGGTCCCAAGATGGGCTCAGTGGACCCCGGCTACGGCACGGCTTTCCTGGCCCGGGTCGTCGGAGAAAAGAAAGCGCGCGAGATCTGGTACCTCAACCGCCGCTACAGCGGCGCCGAGGCCGTAGCCATGGGCCTTGCCAACTTCTGCTTCCCGCACGACGAGCTGGATGCAGAAGTGCAAAAAATTGGTGAAGAGCTGTGCGAGCGCAGCCCCACCGCGCTGGCCATTGCCAAGCGCAGCTTCAACGCAGACACCGCCCACCAGGCTGGCATTGCGGGCCTGGGCATGTATGYGCTCAAGCTGTACTACGACACCGAAGAGTCGCGAGAAGGCGTGAACGCTTTGAAAGAGAAGCGCAAGCCCGAATTCCGCAAGTACGTGAAGTAAGCAACCGCCGGAGAAGAACGATGAACCCGAACCCGTACATCAACGAAGACCTGCAGGCACTGGCTGAAACGGTGCGCCGCTTTGCGCAGGAGAAGGTCGCGCCTGGCTTTTTGGAGCGCGACAAGACCCGGGTGCTGGACCGCGCCCTGCTGCGTGAAATGGGCTCGCTCGGGTTCATCGTGCCGGAGTTGCCCGAGCAGTTCGGCGGACTGGGCATGGGGTGTCTGGCTGCGGGCGTGATCCACGAAGAGATTGCCCGCGCCGACCTGAGCTTCTCGTACCTGAATCTGCTGGCATCGCTCAACGCGCAGATCCTGTCCAAGTATGGCAACCCTGACGTGGTCGGCCC
>NZ_JBGFFF010000216.1:0-5927 GCF_056175785.1 Acidovorax sp. LjRoot204 | reverse complement strand
CTCTGATGTCAACTCCATCACATCGCTCACCGAATCCACCACAATGCCCACCACACGGTTGCGCAGGTTGAGGATGATGACCACTGTGAAACTGTTGTAGTCCGCCTGCGCACAGTTGAACTTGATGCGCATGTCCACGATGGGAACAATCGTGCCGCGCAAATTGACCACGCCCTTGATGAAGTCTGGCGCGTTCGCAATGCGGGTGGGAGGTTCGTAGCCCCGGATTTCCTGCACCTTCAGGATGTCGATGCCGTACTCTTCCTGGTCGAGGCGGAACGTCAGATATTCACGAGCACCCGTTGGTGCAGCGTCTGCAGTTTTACCGATCACACTCATGGTGCATTCTCCTTTCATGGCGGCGCAGCGCCCCCAGGGGCGCCCGCACCTGTATCTAGTGGCGCGCCCGACGCACCAAGCCACCCGTGTCCAAAATCAAGGCCACGGTGCCGTCACCCAAAATGGTGGCGCCCGACACATTGGGCACCTTGCGATAGTTCGATTCCAGATTCTTGACGACCACCTGGTGCTGGCCGAGCAACTCATCCACCAGCAAGGCCACACGGCTTCCGTCAGCCTCGACCACCACCATGATGTTGCTGGATTTGTTGAGGTCAAAGCGCGGAACCTGGAAGATCTTCTCCAGCGCGATGACAGGCATGTATTCGTCGCGCACCTTGACCAGCTGCGAGCCTTGCGCCACGGTGCTGACATCGTCCGCATTGACCTGGAACGATTCCACCACCGACGACAGGGGAAGGATGTAAACCTCTTCGCCCACCCCCACCGACATGCCATCCATGATGGCGAGCGTCAGCGGTAGGCGAACGGACACCTTCATGCCGTAGCCCTCTGCAGAATCGATCTCTACCGAGCCGTTGAGCGCTGCGATATTGCGTTTGACCACGTCCATGCCGACCCCACGGCCTGACACATCGGTCACCTCATCGGCCGTGGAAAAGCCTGGAGCAAAAATCAGCTGCCAGACATCGGCATCGCTCATCTGATCGGACACCTCGATGCCGCGCTCCTGGGCCTTGCTGAGGATCTTCTCGCGCGACAGGCCACGACCATCATCACGCACCTCGATCACGATCGACCCACCTTGGTGCGACGCCGACAAGGTGATGGTGCCGTGCTCGGATTTGCCCTTGGCAAGACGATCGGCAGGCATTTCAATACCGTGGTCGCAGCTGTTACGCACCAAGTGGGTCAGCGGGTCGGTGATCTTTTCGACCAAGCCCTTGTCCAGTTCGGTGGCTTCACCCAGGGTCACCAGCTCCACCTTCTTGCCCAGCTTGTTCGCCAGATCGCGCAGCATGCGCGGGAAGCGGCTGAAAACGATGGACATTGGAATCATGCGGATCGACATCACCGACTCTTGGAGGTCGCGCGTGTTGCGATCCAGATCTGCCAACCCGGCCAGCAATTGCTGGTAGGCCCCAGCATCAAGGCCCCGGCTGTTCTGCGCCAACATGGCCTGCGTGATCACCAACTCACCCACCAGGTTGATCAGTTGATCGACCTTCTTCACATCCACGCGGATGGTGGTGGACTCCATCTGTGCTTGCATCGCCACCTTGGGCTCGGCGCTCGCCTTGGGCGCAGCTTTGGGAGCTTGCGCGACAGGCGCATGGGCAGCCGCCGCAGCTTCACCATGGGGAGCTCCGGGTGCGCCGTTGAAGAATCCATAAGGCGCTTCGCCCCCGGAGGTATCCACGGCAACCACAGGCTCGTCGTCTGCATCTGCGGCGGCAGCGTCACCAGAAGCGGCAGCATCACGAATCAGCACCTGGTCCTTGGAAACATGGAACGCAAACAGGTCCAGCAGATCATCGTTGGTGGACGTCGTTTCCACCGCAAAGACCCGCGTATTGGCCTGGCTGCCCGGGACATCGCGGATCGCCCCCAAACCGGGAATGTCTCGGAACAATTCTTTGATCGCGTCGGCCTGCTCCGGGCGGTCCAGTGGCCCGATCTGGATTTCCAGCTGCCGTGCCTGCCCTGGCACAACAGGCGCAGAAACCTTGGGCGCAGGAGCCGGAGCTACTGCCACCGGCGCGGGTGCAGGAGGAGGCGGCGCTGCGACCACAGACGCAGCATCGCCGGGCACCAAGCCTGCGGCCAGGTCGCTGATTCGGCGAACCAAGGAGGTGGTGGAAACCGCCTCACCTTGTCCACCCGCCTGATGCCTTGCCAGCAGGCTGCGCGAAGCATCCGCTGACTCCAGCAGGACGTCCACCATCTGAGGGATGGGCTGCAGCTCATGACGGCGCAGACGGTCGAGCAGGGACTCCATCTGATGGGTCAGCTCGGCCACGTCAGAAAACCCGAAGGTGGCAGAACCTCCCTTGATCGAGTGAGCGCAGCGGAAGATGCCGTTGAGCTCTTCGTCGTTGGCACTGCTCAGGTCCAGATTCAGGAGCATCTGCTCCATCTGGTCGAGGTTTTCACCCGCTTCCTCGAAAAAGATCTGATAAAACTGGCTGAGGTCGAAGTCAGCGCCTGCACCTGATCCTTCTTGGTAGGTTTCCGCCATGGTGGGCTCCTGTGTACTAAATGATCTCAGTCAACCCGGCTCAGCGGAYCACTTTCTGGATGACTTCGATCAGGCGATTCGGATCAAAAGGTTTTACCAGCCATCCCGTGGCACCCGCTGTGCGGCCCGCCTGCTTCATTTGATCGCTCGACTCTGTCGTCAGGATCAGGATGGGAATGGTCTTGAATTTGGGATGCTCGCGCAGTTTGCGGGTCAGGCCAATGCCATCAAGACGTGGCATGTTCTGATCTGCCAGCACCAGGTCAATGTTGTGCGTCTCAGCCTTTTCGAGGGCATCTTGCCCATCCACTGCCTCCACGACGTGATAGCCGGCACCAGTGAGGGTGAACGACACCATTTTGCGCATGGAAGGTGAATCATCAACGGCAAGGATCGATTGCATGTATGGCTCCAACTGACTTGAATATATAAGGTAACCAGTGATGTGAACGTCAAAACAGGTCCACAGAACCTGCATCCATCTCGCTTTGGGTGACAGGGTTCGGCCTGTCGGGCGCCATCTCCGCAAAGGGCGCGGCATCTTCACCTTCCTCATGACCCATGGCTTCCGAGGCCAGCCGGAAGGCACAGCCCTGCAGCACCTTGGTGGTGTGCCATATCAGTTGGGAGGCCATGTCTTGGAACTGCAGCTCAGTCACTGCGCTGCGCAACGCCGTACGCGCGGCCACCAACTCCGGGGAGTCCGCCACTACAGCATCTGTCAACATGGCGTTTGCCTCTCCAAACCGCTCCAGCAGGTTGTCGGTGGCGTGGTTCAGCAAGCCTTCCAGGCGGTGCAAGTCGTGCATCACGACCAACAAAGAGTCCTGCAGCTCTGCCGCCACCATGACGGGAACCTGGACAGCAGGTCCTCCAGGTGTTGTTAGCGTAGATTGCATCGTTTCTCCATCGCAGCACGTAGCAGCAAAACACGCAAATACACAGGACTACGATACTTGCATCAGTAACCTGCCAAGGCCCCCGAGCAAACCGGAGCATCCACGCCCATTGGACGCTGACGCACAAACCATCCCAACCGGACAAACACCCTTGTTTGTTCCAATTTGTATCCTATGATAGCGCTCCTATGGTCCCTGCAACACCAGACCAGACCCTTGAGATCCTCCATCTTGAAGATTCACCGGCCGATCACGAATTGGCAGCGCGTGCGTTGCGCCGATCAGGGCTCCGTTGCCACCTCCAGCGGGTTGACACCCTTTCTGAATTCCAAAGACTGACGGACACCGGCCGCTTTGACATCATCCTGGCAGATTACCGCCTGCCAGGCTTCACCGCATTGGATGCCTGGGCCCATGTGGCGCAAAAACCGCATCACCCACCTTTTGTGCTGCTTTCAGGTGCCATTGGCGAGCCCGCAGCGGTTGACGCGATGCGACTCGGGGTAGCGGACTATCTGCTCAAAGACGATATCCAGCGCCTCCCGCATGTAATTGCCCGCACCCTGGAAGTGCACGAAGCACGCAACGCGCGCGAGCAGGCTATTGCCGAGCTGGCCACGTCGCAACGCCGCTTGGCCGAGTTGGCCGAGCATCTGCAGACCTCCATCGAGCATGAGCGGGCCGCCATCGCTCGCGAGATCCACGACGACATTGGTGGCGCACTGACCGCAGTACGCTTTGACGTGGCCTGGATAGGGCGCCACAGTACCGATCCTGCCATGCAAGAGCATGCCACCTCTGCGGTGGACATGCTGCAACACGCGATTGGCGCCAGCCAGCGCATCATGATGAACCTACGCCCACCCATCCTGGAACAAGGGCTGGTGGCGGCTGTCCAGTGGCTGGCCACGGGCTTTGAGCGCAGGACGGGCATCACCACAAGGATGCAGAGCAGCAGCGAAACCATCGATATACCCACCGACATTCAATTGGTGGCATACCGTACTGCCCAAGAAGCATTGACCAATATCTCCAAGCACGCGCAGCCCAGCAAGGTGGACATTGAACTGTCTGACAAGGAAGGGGTACTGACCCTGGAGGTCGCGGACAATGGCCGTGGCATGGATTCCACAGTTCGCGACAAACCAAAAGCCTTCGGCCTCAAGGGACTTCAAGAGCGTGCACGCACCGTAGGGGGATGGCTGGACATCAGCAGTCGGCCGGGCAAGGGCACGTCGGTCATTCTGTCCGTCCCGTTACCATCTCCTTCCACATCCGCTCCAGGAGATGCCCAGTGATCCATGTCGTCTTGTGCGACGACCATGCCGTATTGCGGCGCGGCATTCGCGACACACTCGCCGAAGCACCGGACATTCAGGTGACCGGCGAAGCGGGCGGGTATTCTGAGCTGCGTGAAGTTCTGCGCACGGCTGCCTGTGATGTGCTGCTGCTGGACCTGAACATGCCCGGACGCAGCGGCCTGGAAGTACTGGCCAGCCTGCGCGAGACCCACTCGACCATCCGGGTGCTGGTGGTTTCGATGTACCCGGAGGATCAATACGCGCTGCGCTGCCTCAAGGCGGGAGCCCAAGGCTACGCCAACAAGGCTGGAGATCCGGTGGAGCTGATTGCGGCAGTGCRCACGGTGATGCAGGGGCGAAAGTACCTCACTGCCGAAGTGGCCCAGATGCTTGCGGACAGCCTGGCTCAACCCACGCCGGAGGTGCCCCATGCGGCGCTTTCCGAACGAGAGCTGCAAACCCTGGTCAAGATTGCATCGGGGCGGCGCCTGTCTGACATTGCCGATGAATTGATGCTGAGTCCTAAAACCGTGAGTGTGTACCGCTCACGGGTTCTCGAAAAATTGAAGCTTTCGAACAATGCTGAACTGACCGTTTACGCCATCCGCAATCAGCTGGTGTAACTAACGGCCCTACCTGCCAACAGAGAACAGATCTACGGCTTGTTGCATCAAAGCCAACACCGGTTGCTCCAGCATCGGCAACGTTGCTGCTATGCCCAGCATCCCCACCGTGAGCGTGACCGGGAAACCCACCGCATAGATATTCATTTGCGGCGCCACACGCGAGATGATGCCCATGGTCAGGTTGACGAAGAGCAGCAGCGCAATCATGGGCATGRCAATCCAGAGCGCACTGGAAAAGAGCGAAGCACCCAACTCATACAACCGCATCTGTCCCAACGCCTGCAGAAAATTTCCATCGACTGGAAAGCGGTCAAAACTTTTGACCACGGCCATCAATATCAACAAATGGCCATTGATGACAATGAAGAGCAGCATGGACATGTGGCCAAAAAACCGGGCCACGGCGCTGATCTGACCGTTGGACGTGGGGTCAAAGAACGATGCAAAGTTGAGCCCCATCTGCAGGCCAATGATTTCACCAGCCAGCTCAACGGCTGTGAACACCAGGCGAACCGAAAAGCCGATCGCCAGCCCCACAGCCACCTGCTGCGCCACCGTGCCC
>NZ_JBGFFF010000215.1:0-6042 GCF_056175785.1 Acidovorax sp. LjRoot204 | reverse complement strand
GTCGAACACTCCGGTATAGAAAGCCTTCATCACCTCCAGGTCACGGCAAAAAATGCCACAGTGAGCGAGATTGGCGGTGTAGGGTGGATTCACGTTGCAAGACTCCATGGGTTCAGGGAATGAGGACCAGCTTGCCCAGCGTGCCGCCGGTGTCCAACAGCTCATGGGCCTGACGAACCTCTGCCAGTGGCATGCGCATGGCACGCGGTGCACGCACCTGGCCACTCGCCATGAGCGCAATGGCTTGCTCCATCAAGCCGCGGCGCTGAGCCACATCGGCATCCACCGCGTGAATGGAGAAGGTGCGTATCGCCAGACTCTTGGCGAGCAGTTTGCGAAGCTCATCGAACACATCACTCGATGGTGGGCCTGCAAGGATGTTGTACGACACCGCCATGCCTGAGGGGGCCAGCGACCGCAGACAGGCGATAAACAGCGCCGCACCCACATGATCAAAAGCGAGGTCGACGCCACGTCCCCCAGTGAGCTCCATGACGCGTTGCGGCAGGGCCTGCACGTCGCCATCAACAAGATCGCTAACTCCGTTTTCCAAGGCGAACTGGCGTTTTTCCGGGGTTGATGCAGTACCGATGACGCGCAGGCCTTGCGAGCGCGCCACCTGTGCCAGCGCGGTGGCAACCCCACCTGCTGCACCGGGAATCAGGATCGCTTTAGCGGGTAGATTGCCGTTGCTGGCCAGTAGCGCCAGTGCGAGCTGGAAGTTACCGAGACTCACCGCGTCCTCGAACGCAATGCTCTCAGGCAGCACAAATGGCACAACTTCGGGCACGCAGATCGCCTGCACGTAGCAGCCCCCGCGCTGTGGCAACTCTCGTGCACTGACCAGCACGCGGTCATCCACAGACAGGCGGGTGACGCCCTCACCGATGGCATCGACGACCCCGGACAGCTCATTGCCGGGCACCGCAGGCAGTGGGGGCATCCACTTGTAAGTACCGTTGCGAATCAGAACGTCCGGCCCACCTGCGCCTATGGCATGAGCCCGGACGCGTACCTGACCCGGTCCGGGATGAGGTAGAGGGATGTCCACCAAAGACAGAACCTCCGGACCACCCGTGACCTGGAGCTGCACAGCCTTCATCGTGCCAGTGGAAGAAGTCGCCATGTCTAACCTCAGCGCTGGCCGTCGTGTACGGACACCTGCTCGCGCGTCAGGCCGCCCAGGCGCGAGTGGACGCGTCCGCCATCGGCCATCACCAGTGCGAAAAGGATTTCGTCGGGGCGGGGCGCGTCCTGAATCCCCACCTCGGCACTGTTGAAATGGCTGCGGACATAGGCCGCATGGATGTAATGCAGTGGCACCATCAAGCGGTAGCCCGTAGCGGCCACGGCCTTCGCCGACGGCACGATGGCTTTGGGTTCACCCAGCACTTGGCGCATTGCCCAGCCCCCCGCTTCATGCCAGACGGCGCCATGCTCCAACTCGCCATTCACGCCGACGATGGCTGCCTTGCTATAGGCCTGTACTTTTTCCTTGCCCAGCGTAGCCACCAGCTCTTCAGCGAGCATCGTACCGAGGGTGCGCAGCTCGGCCATGAAGGGCAGCAGATCTGGCTCATAGCGGCCAGCGTAAGGATTGCGAATCACAGCGCAAGCAGAGGCGATGCGCAGCGGCGTGTCTACCGGTGGCCCGCCTTCGTGGTACACCGTTTCAATGGTCAGGCTGCGTTTGCGGATAGCGATCAAGTTCATTCAAAAGTCCTTCGACAAGGTGATTGGAGTCATTGTTTGGGAATCTTGGCATCAGCCACTACCTGCTGCCATTTTTCGATCTCGTGGCTCACCATGACCTTCATTTCCTCGGGCGTGCTGCCACGCGCTTCGCCGCCCATGTCCTCCAAACGCTGCCGTACTGCAGGCGCCTGTAGCGCACGAAGCACCTCCGCATTGAGGCGATCAACGATCGGTCGGGGTGTTCCTGCGGGCGCCAGAAGGCCGGCCCACGAGCGCACGTCATAGCCCGTCACACCTTGCTCCACGACGGTGGGAACGTTTGGCAGGCCTGCCCACCGTTGGGGGCCGGTGGTTGCGATGGCGCGCAGCTTCCCCGCCTGGATGTTGGTCAATACCGCGGTCGGCGGAGCGATGATGAATGGCACATCGCCTGCCAGCAGCGCCGTGATCGATGCAGCATCGCCCCGATAAGGAACGTGCAAAAGATTGACTCGAGCCATCTTGGCCAGCAGCTCGCCCGCCAGATGGTGGGTTGAGCCCACGCCCGCAGTCCCGTAGCCAACCGATCCCGGTGTGGCCTGCGCGTTTGCGATGACTTCACGCAGGCTCTGGACTTTCGAATTGGCGTTGACAACCACCAGGAACGGAAAGAAGGTGATCGTGGAAACCATCTCGAAGTCCGCAACTGACTTGTAGGGGAGCGTGTTGTAGAGAGCGCCCGCCACCGCATGCCCCCCGGTGGCGAGCAGCAACGTGTATCCGTCGGGCTTTGCCCGCGCTACCGTGGTGGCGGCGATGGTGCCGCCAGCTCCAGACTGTGCCTCCACCACCACGGCCTGGCCCAAGGCTTTGGCCATCTCTGCGCTCACAGCGCGGGCGATGGCGTCCGCATTTCCACCAGGAGCGAACCCCTGATAGAGCTTGATCGCTCGCTCGGGATAGGCTTGGGCCAGGGCCGGCAGCGCCGGCCATCCAAGAGCGGCCGCGCTGCAGGCGGCCAGGACGTGTCTTCTTTGCATGGTGTTTGTCTCCGTGGGCGGCGGCCGCGTGGGGCCTTGCTCTACCCTTGCAGGGTCTGGATGGAAGATCGAACGGGTAAATGGCGCCAGACGATGGTCAGCCCTGCGCAACCACTGGATTGCGCAGCACGCCGATGGCTTCAATCTCCACTTCCACGACGTCGCCAGGTTTCATGAACTGCGGCGGCTTCTTGCTCCAGCCCACGCCGGCAGGAGTGCCAGTGATGATCACGTCACCGGGGACCAACGTAAAAATGGTGGAGGCATACGCAATCAGGCGGGGGATCGAAAAAATCATGTGCCCTGTATGGCTGGACTGCACCACAACGCCGTTCAGACGCGTCTCCAGCTTGAGTTCGCGACCAGGCGCGATCTCGTCTGCAGTCACCATCCAGGGACCGAAAGCACCAGTGGATTCGAAGTTTTTGCCGGAGGCGATCTGCTTGGCATGGAACTGCCACTCACGCACGCTGGCATCGTTGTAGCAGCTATAGCCTGCAATGTGCGCCCAGGCGTCCGCCTCGCTGATGTCACGACCTTCCTTACCAATCACTACGGCCAGCTCGCCTTCCCAATCCAGCGACTCCGAAACATGGGGGCGGACGATCGGCCCTTGATGTGGTGTCTGTGAACGCCACACGCGCAAGAAGATCGGCGGCTGCTCGGACAGCTCGCGCTGCATGCCAGCAGCGAGCACCTCCTGGTGGTGATCCATGTAGTTGCGCACCGCGCAGACAATTTTTTCGGGGCGAGGAATCACCGGCAGGAACGTCACTTCGGCCAACTTTGCGTCGGCCTTGATATCTGCCACCAACGCATCCCGGCGCGCGAAGTCCGGGCTTGCGATGAAGCCAGCCAGCGTGGCATGGCCAGTTCGGATCGCCAGTTCGGCAACACCGTCACCGAGGACGGCACCCCAGGTTTCACGGCCGGCGATTGAGTAGGACATCAGTTTCATGGGTTTCCTAGAAAAGGGATGAAAGAGGAATCGGAGAAGGCACAACGATCAGAACTTGAACTTCTGAACCTTCGAATCTAGTGCATGAATGTATTTTTATGCACAAAATACAAATTATGCGTAGTGGTTTACACCGAGCGATTTGAGGGAACTTGCTTGGCCACTTGCGCAAGAAGAGGCACTTGCAGACAACGGAAATGGGGAACTCAGAAGCGAAAAAGCCCACATGCGCGATGCATGCGGGCTCTGCACCACGCGAGTCGGGTGCAACCAGGAATGAGGAGGGGCAGGGCTGCCCAGGAACCGGCGAAATGCCTGTACCTAGACCATGCCCTGGCTTGCAATGGCAGCGGAGGGTCAGCCTCCCTGGCCGTGCTCCAGCTTGCCCAGCACCGAGAGCACATTGCGCTCGGTACTCAAGATGTGCTCTTGCAAGAGTGCACAGGCGGTATCTGCATCGCGCCGCAGCGTAGCGTCCATGAGCTTACGGTGCTCGCTGGATTTGTGCTTAAAGGTCTTGCGAAAGCGCGCTGAAAACCGCCGGTAGCGCTCCGCCTGGTCGAAGAGGCTTGCACTCCACGTCCGCAGGCGCTCTGATGGACTGGCTGAAATCAGTGCCATGTGAAAGGCAGTGTGCACGTCCGTCCACCCTTGGTCCAAAACGACCGGACCATCGCTAAGTCGGCCTTCTACCTTCTCCAAGCGGTGAAATGCCCCCACTACTTGCGCCTCCCACACGTCATCACCGTGGGCAATCGATTCGCGCAGCGCCTGAACGTCAAGCATCACACGCATGCGCGTGATGTCGCCCAAGTCCTCTGCAGAAATCGCCGTTACACGAAACCCTCGCCGTTCATCTGCCCGGATCAACCCCTCCTGGGCCAGACGACTCAGCGCCTCCCGCAACGGACTGCTGGAAAAGCCGTAGGCAGCTTGCAGTTCATCGAGCTTGAGCTTGGCGCCTGGACCGTAGGTGCCATTCAACACATCCCTGCGCAATTGCGCGAAGGCCTGATCCACCAGGGGCGGGGTGCGAGGGGATGTGTCTGTTTTGTACATGTTTTGAATTTTATGCATAAACTTCAGACATTGAAAGAACGAAAGAATCTCAATGAACACCAACCAGATGACACGTCCTATCCGCCTCCTCGCCATCTCCGGAAGCCTCCGCCGCGCGTCGCACAGCACTGCCGTGCTGCGAAGCCTCCAGCCGCTGCTACCTTCTGGAACCACACTGGAGTTTTTCCCTCTCGACGAGATCCCCATGTACAACGCAGATCTGGATGGGGACCAACCACCGCCTCCAGTCGTCCAGCTCAAGAACGCCATTGAACATGCGGATGGCCTGGTACTGTGTTCTCCTGAGTACAACTACGGCATACCCGGGGTACTCAAGAACGCGATTGACTGGGCTTCGCGGCCGGGATTTGCATCTCCTCTCAAGGGCAAGCCCGCGCTCATCATGACGGCGTCGCCAGGCACGGCAGGGGGAGTGCGGGCACAGGCCCAAATTCGTGATGCATTGGCAGCCACACTGGCACGCCCCTTGGTGCGGCAGCACATCGCCATTGCTGGAGTCGCCGCGCGCATACAAGACGGTCACTTAGTGGACAAGCCTACTCTGGATATCATCCAAACAGGATTGCACGAGCTGGTCGAGGAAATCCGGTGGATCGCCGCGCGCAGCCAACAAGTCTGAGACAGAAGTCGCTAATAAGGCCGGGTTTTAGCGGCCAGTGCCGATAGGGCTGGACTCGGCACCCAATCTTTGAATATGTGCCGGGTCACCCGAATGGAGTTCGCTCATGAAGATCACCGTCTCCACTGTCGTTGCCGCACCGTTGAAAGAAGTCTGGCGGGCATACACAACACCCGAAGACATCAAACAATGGAATACAGCGTCCCCAGACTGGCACACGACCACCTCGTCGGTGGATCTACGGCCAGGTGGCAAGTTCTCCTCTCGCATGGAGGCGAAGGACGGCTCATTCGGGTTCGACTTTGCAGGTGAATACACCAAGGTTGTACCGTGCCAGCTCATCGAATATGCCTTCGGAGATCGAGCAGGAATCGTTGAGTTCGACGAGGGCGCGGACGGAGTCAAAGTTACGGTCACATTCGACGGGGAACAAACGCACTCCGAAGAGCAGCAGCGAGCCGGCTGGCAGGCTATCCTGGACAACTTTTCCAGCCACGTGGTCGCAAAGCTGGCGCGGCAATAGCGGCCAGCTCGCAGAGCCTCTTGCCCGTACATGCAACCTGCCCGAGGCCCGCATGCGCGCCGCACTGCAGTCAGTGGCCGTGTTCGACCACCCCGACCGCAGCCAGCGCGGTCGCACCATCACGCATGCACACTACTTTGACCTGGGC
>NZ_JBGFFF010000214.1:0-6054 GCF_056175785.1 Acidovorax sp. LjRoot204 | reverse complement strand
AACACCTTGCGCACACAAAGCCACAAGGAAAGCGAGACCGATTTTTACGCGCATGGGCACGACCCGCATGGAGAACACTGGGGCCACGGAAAACAATGCCAGCACGCGCAAAAAGGGCCACAGAATGGGAGACAGCCACGCCATGATCTGAGCTTCGGAGAAGGTGATCACGCCCCTCCTCCACCGGCGAGGCCTGGGTGCATTGACGGCCAAGGCACGGCCGCCCCCAGTGCCCGTCGCTGACTCCAGCAGCCCAGCATTGTCCTGAGGCCGCCAAGTGCCCAGATTGGCATGTGCTATCCAATCATCGACGGGATCGATTCGATTGTCCGGCGGATGAAGTCCACCAGGGTACTGAGCATCCAGGGCCCAGCAATCGCAAAAACGACCATGGCCGCAATCAGCTTGGGCACAAACGCCAGCGTTGCTTCATGGATCTGCGTGACAGCCTGAAAAATACTGACCAACAAGCCCACCGCCATGACCACCCCCAGCACTGGCATGGAAATCATCAGCAGCAGGGTGAGGGCGTCACGCCCAATGGTCAGCACCATTTGTGAAGTCATGGCGGAATCCTCTAGGTGACGAAGCTGGCGGCCAATGAGCCGATCAGCAGGTTCCAGCCGTCTGCCAGCACAAACAGCATCAGCTTGAACGGCAATGCCACCAACACCGGGGACAACATCATCATGCCCAGGGACATGAGGATGCTGGACACCACCATGTCGATGACAAGAAACGGGATGAAAATCATGAACCCGATCTGAAACGCCGATTTGAGCTCGCTGGTCACAAAGGCCGGCACCAGCACACGGATGGGCGCCGTCTCAGCCGTCACTTTGGGATCAAGACGTGCCAGCCTGGAAAACAGCGCAAAGTCAGATTGCCGCGTCTGCTTGAGCATGAAGCTGCGCATCGGCGCCTCTGCCCTGTCCAGCGCCTGTTCGAAGCTGATGGTGTTGTTGGTATAGGGAACGTAAGCGTCCTGGTACACACGGTCCAGCGTCGGGCCCATGACAAAAAAGGTCAGGAACAGTGACAGCCCGATGATGACCTGATTGGGAGGAGCCGATTGCGTCCCCAAGGCCTGACGCAGCAAGGACAGCACAATCACAATCCGTGTAAAGCCCGTCATCATCAGCAGCACAGCGGGCAAAAAAGACAACGCCGTGAAAAACAGCAGTGTCTGAATGGGTACCGAGTAGCTGGCGCCAGATGGCCCACTGCCAACAACCAGTGGCAATGCGCCCGGACTTTGAGCCCAAGCGAAGCCATGCGCTACCACGCTGGCAACAGCAACGGCCCAAGGCAAAGCACGCGCAGCTGTTCGCGCTACGCGCCTTGGAAGCAAGGATGCGAGCTCACACATGCGCGGACTTTCCAGAATCAGCGGACGCAGCTCGCATCTCGTGAGCAAACGATGGTTCTGTCGGGAGTGAAACGTTCACGGCGTCCCCAGCCCCCTTGGCCGCCACTGGTAGCACGTGGAGGCAACTGACCTGTTGAGCGGTGACGCCCAGCACCAGCCAAGTACGCGCATGTTCAGGGCCGACTTCCACCGTCACTACCCGCTGTTGAGGGCCGACGGCCACTGCAGACACCACGCGTGACGCCACCCCGGCAGCCAGCGTCCCGGAGGACTGGCGCTGCTGCAGCCGGCGCACAGCCCAGGGAAGCAAAGCCATGGTGCCCACAAAAAGCACCACGACCAGCAGCGTCTGGGTCATGCTCCCACTATCCACGGCTCACCCGCCGCAAACGTTCCGACGGCGTGACCACATCGGTCAGGCGGATRCCRWACTTSTCRTTGACCACCACCACTTCGCCYTGSGCGATMAGGTAGCCRTTGAYCAGCACATCCATGGGCTCGCCTGCCAGTGCATCCAGCTCCACCACCGAACCTTGTGCCAGTTGAAGGATGTACTTGATGGGCACTTTGGTGCGCCCCAACTCCACCGACAGCTGCACCGGAATGTCCAGCACCATGTTGATGTCGTTGACGGTATCACCACTCGCAGCACCGGAAAATGGTCGCACGGGCTCGCCGGAAAGTGGCCCGCCCTGCTCTGCGTCCGCCGGTTTTTCGTCCGTYCGCTTCTGCTCTTCAAGCGCCTCGGCCCAACCCGCAAACGGGTCATCCGCGCCTGCGTCCTTGTTGTCTTCTTCAGTTGCCATTCTTCTCTCCCAGCCAACTCATGTCCGAAGTGCGCAGGCACTCTTCAATGCGGATGGCGTACTTGGAATTGTGGGTTCCATACTGGCATTCAAAAATGGGAACCCCTCCGATCGACGCACGGATACGGGGCTCGCGGTCCAGTTCGATGAAGTCACCCGGTTTCATGGCCAGCAGTTGCTCCACGGTGGCATCAGCCTTCGCCAGCTCCGCCACCAGCGTGACCTCTGCGGATTGGATTTCACGCTTGAGCACATTTACCCAACGGCGGTCCACCTCAATGGAATCACCCTGCGTGGACGAATACAGTACATCGCGGATCGGCTCCAGCGTTGCATAAGGCATGCATATATGGATGGCACCCGACAGGTCGCCAATTTCCAGCTGAAAGGCCGTGGACACCACGATCTCGCTGGGCGTAGCAATGTTGGCGAATTGGGGTTGCATTTCCGAGCGCTGGTATTCCAGCTCCAGCGGATAGATCCCCTGCCACGCCTTCTTGTACTCCGCGCAGATCACATCTACGAGCCGGTTGATGACACGCTGCTCGGTAGGCGAAAAATCACGCCCTTCAATGCGGGTCTGGAACTTACCGACCCCGCCATAGAGGGTGTCAATGATGCCAAAGACCAGCGAAGGCTCACAGACGATCAGTCCGCTGCCTCGCAGGGGGCGGATCGCCACGATGTTGAAGTTCGTCGGCACCGCCAACTCTCGCAGGAAAGCACTGTATCGTTGCACCGACACAGTCCCCACCGAAATTTCAGGACTGCGGCGGATGAAGTTGAAGAGCCCAATGCGAAAGTTGCGTGCAAACCGCTCGTTGACGATTTCCATCGTCGGCATGCGGCCACGGACAATGCGCTCCTGGCTGGAGATGTCGTAATTGCGTACCGACCCCGCCTCAGCCACTTCCTCAACGGACTTCTGGCTCTCGCCAGTGACCCCTTCCAGAAGGGCATCAACCTCTTCCTGCGAAAGAAATGAATCACTCATGGCTGGTCCTTACCCGGCTGGCTCATTGGATGATGAAGCTCGAAAAGAGCACCTTGCGCACGGGATTGCGCTCTGTGCGCTTGCGCGCGGCGGGGCGTTCCTCTGCATCTCCGTCCTGCTCAGCGGCGGCGGCAGCCTTTGCACGCTCACGCTCTGACGGCACCGAGTAGCCCAGAGGGCGCGAGACTTCGCGCAAGACGTCGGTAGCGAGCTTTTCCTTGCCCTCGCGCTGCAGCAGCTCCGTGGACGTGCGTTGCGACACCAGCATCAGGATTCCACTGCGGATCGACGGCAGGTACTGCTTGACCTGTTCTGCAGTCTTTGCATCCTCCAGCTCCAACGTAATGCCGATCTGCGCAAAGCGATCACCGCCAGGATCAGCCAGATTGACCACCATGTTTTCCAAGGGCAGGAAGGTGGGGGCAACCTTGGGCGCCTCCTTGTGAGCCGCAGGTGCACCGCCACCCTCTTCGTCCTCAGCGGCATGCGACCGACTGGAGATGAACCATGCTGCTGCGCCCCCTCCGATCACTAGCACAGCCACCACCACGCCGATGATGATCAACAGCATCTTCTTGCTTTTGGCGGGTGCGGCTGCTGCGGGAGTATTGGCTGACACAATGGAATTCCTTGCGGTAGGGAACAGGCAGAACAGACGCTATCAAAGTGAAAGCACAACCTGTTAGCCCATTATGGGTCGGGGGTGTAACCAATAATAGCCAGAATAAAAGCCCAAAACCATGGCATTCACCGCGCTCGCCTAGTCTGCGGAGACGGGAGCAGAACTACCGACCGCCCACATCACCCCGCAGAATCAGACGAAGACGTCCACGGCCCGGTCTGTCGCCACACCACCACGCGCCAGCGAGGCTGTGCCAGCAGGCACGGCAGATACCACCTGCGCCTGGCGTGCCCCGTCGCGAGGTCGCTGCTGCCCCGCCTCGCCACCACCGGCACTGTCGCGTGCCGAAGTGCCCACCGACATGCCAGACAACACCAAACCCTCACTGCGCAACAGATCACTCAACTGCGCCATGCTCTGGTCCAACAGCTCCCGCGTCTGCTGCTGGTCGCTGCGGAATGACACGTGCGCTTCGTTGCCCGACAGAGACACCGACACCTCCACCGGCTGACCATCACGCTGCAGCGTCAACTCCGCGTTCTGGGTCTTCTGGTTCACCCAGTAGGCCACCTGTTCGGCCACCTGCTCTTCTGCACTCAAGGCGTTAGGGTCTGCAAAGACCGTTGCATCGGTGAAGTTACTGGACTCCACAGGAGATGCGCCCAATGCGCTCTCAGACCATGCCCCCCCATTTCCCGGGTTCTCACCGGCAGAGTGCCCACCAGCAGCGAATTCGGGCGTCCGTGCAGAAGCGCCGGCTGTCAACAGACCATCGGCAAGATGCGTGACTCCTTCGAAGCCAGTAGCTGCGGATGACAGCCCGCCCACGCGCTCAGAAGGTTG
Source organism: Acidovorax sp. LjRoot204 (assembly GCF_056175785.1). NCBI lineage: Bacteria > Pseudomonadati > Pseudomonadota > Betaproteobacteria > Burkholderiales > Comamonadaceae > Acidovorax > Acidovorax sp. LjRoot204. The sequence goes on along the minus strand of NZ_JBGFFF010000214.1, from coordinate 1,420 downwards.
TGCCCCCGTCGATGCGGCCTGGGCAGAGCGCTCAGTCATCGCCTGTGAAAGCGCAGCGGCCGCCGGAGTGTGTCCGAATGAATGAGGTTTCAACTCGCCAACCGTGCCTTGCCCCAAACTGACGTCCCCCGAACCTGAAAGCCCAGTGCGGAGCGCCGCGACGTTCTGCAACCGAGAGAATGTACGACCAGCCATGGACGTCGCGCCCAAAGGTTGCGCATCCTTAATGTCTGCAGCAGAGTCCAACATCGCCGTCTCTGCCACCAAGCCTTGGGTACGGCCAAATGGCGTCCACTCGGCCCCAGAACCTACTGGAGACGCCCCCCCCGCACCCAAAGCGGCAGCGAGGCGCGATCCACCGTCAGCGCCTGTGGAGGCCGGAGGAGCGACATTGGCCGAAGCCATGCCCAATAACCCTTGCCATGCAGCCACCGCAGAGGCGTCTACAGCCGTGGATCCGACGCAAGGAAGGCCGTCCGCGGCGAGAACATCCGATCCTGCCGAGCCCAGTACGCCCCCCTCCTCCACCTCGTCCCCCAACGCCGCCAGCAAAGCCAAAAAATCACCCCCAGCCGCAGGATCGCTAGCGTCTGCGGCAGCAGTCTGGGCCGATGATTTGGCGCGAGTCGTGTGGGCGGGCTGGGTGCCCTGCGAGGAGGCTACTTTGGTCGGTTCCATGTTCAATTCTCCTGGCCCGCGTTGCGATACTGCAGCGCGGCGCGTTCATCGGTCTGTTTTTGGTCTCTGCGCTGTTGCTGCAGGGTGAGGTCGTTGCGTCGCTTGTCTACCACCTTGCGCAGACTGGCCAAACGCAGCTCTGCATCTAACAGAGCGCGCTGGGCAGCTTGCACCCGCGCAGACTGGTCACCCACCACACTGGTCTGGATGCTGGCCGCATGACCCAGCCTGTCCATGAAGTGGTAGTGGTGGTACATCACTTCGGGCTGCATGGCCGCACCTGCCTTCATGCCCCAGCGTGACTCGGTTTCACGGGCGTAGTCTTCCAGCTGATCGAGCTGGGCACGCGCTGCCTGCTCGGCAGCCAGCGTGTCCTGCAGCACCTTACGGGCATCGTCCCGCTTGCGAGAGGCCACTTCGACTGCGACAGAGAGGGCGCTAAGGTTGGACATGATGGCTTCCCTTGTCCGCCGTCAATGGTCCAGCACCGCCGCCATGGCGGCTACGCTGTGGTCCATGGAGGCCGCCTCGTACATGTCCTGCTGCAGAAAACCCGCCATCTGTGGCTGAAGGCGGATAGCCTCGTCCAATGCCGGGTCGGAGCCGCTCATATAGGCCCCCACCTGCACCAGGTCCCGGCTCTTCTGGTAACGCGAATACACCGCACGAAACCGCCGCGCCAAGTCAAAATGCCCGCGAGACACCACGTTGTGCATCACCCGCGATGCCGATTGCTCAATGT
>NZ_JBGFFF010000213.1:0-6074 GCF_056175785.1 Acidovorax sp. LjRoot204 | reverse complement strand
GCATAGAACATCACATAGATCGGCTGACCTGGAGTCAGTGCACCCGAGATGTCCTTGAGCCAACGCATCGATTCACCAGCACTGAACCAGTTCACCACAGTCGCAGGCAGCAAAATGATGGACGACGCGAAGATCGGAGGAATCACACCGGCCATGTTCAGCTTCAAGGGCAAGTGCGACGATTGACCGCCATACACCTTGTTGCCGACTTGTCGCCGTGCATAGTTCACCAGAATCTTGCGCTGACCACGCTCCACAAACACCACGAAGTAAGTCACCAGACCCACCACGATAACGATGAAGATGGCTGCCAGGATGCTCATCGCGCCAGTACGAACCAGCTCCAGAAGACCGCCGATCGAACTGGGCAACCCGGCGGCGATACCACCGAAGATCAGGATCGAAATCCCGTTGCCCAGACCACGTTCGGTGATCTGCTCACCCAACCACATCAGAAACATGGTTCCGGCCGTCAAACTGACCACCGCAGTGAGGCGGAAGCCAAAACCGGGGCTCAGAACCAAGCCAGCAGAGCTTTCGAGAGCCACGGCAATACCCAGAGACTGGAACAGGGCCAGGCCCAGGGTTCCGTAACGGGTGTATTGCGTGATCTTCCTGCGACCAGCTTCGCCTTCCTTCTTCAACTGCTCAAACGCGGGCAGCACGTAGGTCATCAGCTGCATGATGATCGATGCCGAGATGTAGGGCATGATCCCCAGTGCGAACACTGTGAARCGCGACAGCGCSCCRCCCGARAACATGTTGAACAGGYTCAGGATGCCGCCCTGCTGGCCACTGAACAGCTGCTGAAGTTGGGCTGGATCGATACCAGGCACAGGGATATGAGCCCCGATGCGGTATACGACCAGCGCCAGCAACAGAAAAACCAGACGACGACGCAGGTCGCCGAATTTTCCGGTCTTTGCAATTTGAGCCGCGCTAGTAGCCACAGATGCCTTCCTTCAGTGCCACACTCAGGCGACGCTGCCGCCAGCGGCTTCGATGGCTGCCTTGGCACCAGCCGTAGCACCCACGCCAGACAGCTTGACTGCCTTGCTCAGGGAACCGCTCTTGATGACCTTGACCACCTTGGCCAGCTCGCCCACCAGACCAGCTTGCTTCAGTGCCAGCACATCCACTTCGGCCAGGCCCAGTTGGTCCAGCGCCGTCAGCGTRACTTCKGCRTTGAACTTSAGCAGGTGCGACTTGAAGCCGCGCTTGGGCARGCGRCGYTGCAGCGGCATTTGACCGCCTTCGAAGCCSACCTTGTGGWAGCCRCCWGMGCGSGACTTYTGRCCCTTGTGACCRCGGCCWGCGGTCTTGCCSAKRCCGGAGCCGATACCRCGGCCKACGCGGCGCTTGGCRTGCTTGGCGCCRKCTGCSGGCTTGATGCYATTGAGTTCCATGATCTATCTCTCAGACGATTTTGACCAGGTAGCTGATCTTGTTAATCATGCCGCGAACTTCGGGCGAATCCTTCAATTCGCTGACGCTGTTCAGCTTGCGCAGACCCAGGCCACGGACGGTGGCGCGGTGCGATTCCTTGGTGCCGATCGGGCTGCGCACCAGTTGAATCTTGACGGTTTGTTGCGTTGTCATATTCAGGCTCCGGTTCAGGCGAAGATGTCTTCGACTGTCTTGCCGCGCTTGGCTGCAACGTTCGACGGAGTCGTCGAATTGACGAGCGCGTCAAAGGTAGCACGGACCATGTTGTAGGGGTTGGACGATCCGTGGCTCTTGGCCACGATGTCGGTCACACCCAGCACTTCAAAGACTGCGCGCATAGGACCGCCAGCGATGATACCGGTACCCTTGGGTGCGGGAGCCATCATCACCACCGCCGCGCCATGGTGGCCGGTCACGTTGTGATAGATGGTGCCGTTCTTCAGGGACACCTTGACCATGTTGCGRCGGGCTTCTTCCATCGCCTTYTGCACRGCAGCAGGCACTTCCTTGGACTTGCCCTTRCCCATGCCSACGCGGCCRTCRCCGTCGCCMACSACRGTSAGTGCKGCGAAACCGAGRATACGRCCACCCTTCACSACYTTGGTSACGCGGTTGAYCGCGATCATYTTYTCGCGCARACCGTCGTCACGACCTTCGTCTTGCACTTTGGGTTGAAATTTAGCCATTTTTTATTCCGCTCCGCTTAGAACTGCAGGCCGGCTTCACGGGCTGCGTCGGCCAAAGCCTTGACGCGACCGTGGTAGGCGAAGCCTGCGCGATCAAATGCAACCTTCTCGACACCTGCAGCTTTCGCCTTTTCAGCGATACGCTTGCCGATGATCTGGGCTGCAGCGGCATTGCCACCCTTGCCCGAACCGCCGAGCGACTTGCGCACGTCGGCTTCTGCCGTCGAAGCGCTTGCCAGCACCTTGCTGCCGTCGCCGGAGATCACACTGGCGTAGATATGGAGGTTSGTRCGGTTCACSGTCAGACGSGCCACGCCYTGCKKYGCRATGCGGATGCGGGTCTGGCGCGARCGRCGAAGACGCTGYKCTTTYTTGGTCAACATGTTGCAGCTCCTTAYTTCTTCTTGGTCTCTTTGATCRYGATCTTYTCGTCCGMRTARCGGATGCCCTTGCCCTTGTAGGGCTCGGGTGGACGAACAGCACGGATCTCAGCGGCGATCTGACCGACGCGTTGACGATCAGCACCCTTGATCACCACTTCAGTGGGGGTCGGGGTGGCAACCGTGATACCAGCGGGCATCTCGATGTTGACCGGGTGCGAATAGCCGACGGCCAGGTTCAGCTTGGAACCGGCTGCAGCAGCCTTGTAACCCACGCCTACCAAGCTCAGCTTCTTTTCGAAACCCTTGCTGACGCCGACCACCATGTTGTTGACCAACTGGCGAATCGTGCCGCTCATGGCATTGGCTTCGCGGGAATCATTGGCAGGCTCAAAGCTGAGCTTGCCTTCATTGCTGGACACCTTCACCAGCGCGTTTTGCGCCAGCGACAGGGTGCCGCCAGAACCCTTCACGGAGATCTGGTCACTCTTCACGGACACATCCACACCTGCGGGGATGGTCACGGGCATTTTTCCTACTCGGGACATTTCAGTTTCTCCTCAATGCCGCGGGTTAGGCCACGTAGCAGAGCACTTCGCCACCGACACCGGTAGCGCGCGCCTTGCGATCGGTCATCACGCCCTTGGGCGTTGTGACAATTGCCACACCCAGACCGTTCATGACTTGTGGAATGGAATCACGGCCTTTGTAGACACGCAGACCAGGGCGGCTGACGCGCTCGATGCGCTCRATSACYGGACGGCCWGCGTARTACTTCAGGGYAATKTCGAGTTCGGWCTTGCCAGCTTCGGTCTTGACCTGGAAGCCGTCGATATAACCTTCGTCCTTCAGCACCTGSGCGATSGCGATCTTCACTTTGGAAGATGGCACCAGAACCGTGGCCTTGGAGACCATCTGTGCATTACGGATGCGGGTCAGCAAGTCAGCGATGGGATCACTCATGCTCATGTTTAATCTCTCCTGCCTGCTTACCAGCTGGCCTTGGTGACACCKGGGATGTCGCCATTGAARGCCAGTTCGCGGATCTTGGCGCGAGCCAGACCGAATTGACGGAAGGTGCCACGTGGACGACCGGTGATTTCGCAACGGTTACGCTGACGTGTGGGGTTTGCGTTGCGCGGGAGTTTTTGCAGGCCCAGGCGGGCTGCATCACGCTCTTCGTCGCTGCGCTTGGCATCGCCAGCGATTGCCTTCAGTTCCGCATACTTGGTTGCGTACTTGGCTGCCAGTTTTTCGCGCTTCAGTTCGCGCTGGATCAAAGCTACTTTAGCCATGCTTCGCCTCAGTTCTTGAACGGGAAACGGAAACCAGCGAGAAGCGCCTTGGCTTCTTCGTCGGACTTGGCCGTCGTGGTGATGCTGATATTGAGACCGCGCAGGGCGTCAACCTTGTCGTACTCAATTTCAGGGAAGATGATCTGTTCTTTGACGCCGATGTTGTAGTTGCCACGGCCATCGAAGGCGCGACCGGAGATACCACGGAAGTCACGAACGCGGGGCAGCGCCACGGTCACGAAACGATCCAGGAACTCATACATCTGCACGCCACGCAGCGTGACCATACAGCCAATGGCCTGACCTTCGCGGATCTTGAAACCAGCGATAGCCTTCTTGGCCTTGGTCACCACAGGCTTCTGACCAGCAATCTTGGTCAGATCGGCCACAGCGTTGTCCATCACCTTCTTGTCCGAGACTGCTTCGCTCACGCCCATGTTCAGCGTGATCTTGGTCAGACGGGGAACCTGCATCGGCGAGGTGTAACCGAACTGCTTGGTCAGCTCGGGAGCGATCTTGTCGCGGTAAATTTCTTGGAGTCGTGCCATGTTTACCCCTTAGGCCGCCTTGATTTCAGCGCCGCTGGACTTGAACACGCGAACGCGCGTGCCGTCAGCCTGCACCTTGATGCCCACGCGATCAGCTTTGCCAGTAGCGGCATTGAAGATGGCCACGTTGGACTGGTGAATCGGCATGGCCTTTTCGATGATGCCGCCCGTCGTACCCTTCATAGGGTTTGGCTTGGCGTGCTTCTTGACCAGGTTGATACCGTCGATGACGAGGTGAGAGTCATCCTTGCGCAGCGACACAGTGCCACGCTTGCCCTTGTCACGGCCGGTCAGCACGATGACYTSGTCGCCYTTGCGAATCTTGTTCATGGCGCGTCCTTAGAGAACTTCRGGRGCCAGSGACACGATCTTCATGAACTTYTCGGTRCGCAGYTCRCGCGTCACSGGTCCRAAGATGCGGGTGCCRATSGGCTCCARCTTKGCRTTSAGCAACACKGCTGCGTTGCCRTCGAATTTGACGAGCGAACCGTCGSCGCGACGRATRCCCTTSGCSGTGCGRACCACCACTGCGCTGTARAYCTCGCCYTTTTTGACGCGRCCACGYGGAGCGGCTTCYTTGATGCTCACCTTGATGAYGTCGCCMACGCTKGCATARCGMCGCTTSGAGCCACCSAGCACCTTGATRCAMAGGACGGACTTSGCGCCGGTATTGTCGGCAACCTCTAACCGAGATTCTGTCTGGATCATTTCAATATTCCCAACTTGCACCAGAAGACGACAGCCCCAGAGAACTTCTCAAGGGCTGTAAATCAGCCAGTCAGTCTTGGGCCCGTCGTCCGCACCGCAAACCATTTGCAGCACTTCCCGCTGGGCAGAAACTTCACGTATGAAACGCGAAGCCCTCGATTATTGCAAAAGACTTTTAGGAAGTCAAGCGCGTGTTATGTGGGCACATGCAAATACTGTTGGGCCAGAGCCAGAAAGGCCTCCAGTTGCGGATCGGCGCCTAGCTCCTCGCGCAGGAGGCCTGCGACAACCGGCGCCAGCTCAATCGCCTTGCGGGCATCCAGGAACAGCAGACGCGAACGCCGCGCCAGCACATCTTCCACCGTACAGGCGTATTCGTAGCGGGCCGCAAAGCGCACCATTGCCTCCGTCAGACCGCCCCCGAGATCCGTCTGCGCTCCGGGCATTGCCCGCACCTCAGCCGCTTCCGTGCCGTAGGAGTGCAGTCCTTGGGCATCGCTGATGCGGTGCTGTACGGGCTCCCGAGGAGTTCCCACCAACGGCAGATGATTGGTCACCCCAGCTGGTTTTTCAGGCAACAGCCCCGTGGTGAAGCATTTTTGCAACACATCTTCGGCCATTGCCCGGTAGGTGGTCCATTTTCCACCCGTCACGGTGATCAGGCCACTGCGGCTGGCCAGCACGGTGTGCTCCCGGCTGATTTTCTTGGTGTTGTCGCCGTCGTCGTCCTGCGGCTTGACCAGCGGACGCAAGCCCACCCAGATGCTACGGATGTCCTCGACGCGGGGCGCGCGGGTCAGGTAGCGCGCGGATTCCTCCAGGATGAACCGCACTTCCTCCCGGAAGGGCTCAGGCTCGCGCACCACATCCTGGCGCGGGCTGTCGGTGGTGCCCAGAATAAGTTTGCCCAGCCAAGGCACCGCAAACAGCACGCGGCCATCGGCCGTCTTGGGCACCATCAGCGCGTGGTCGGACGGCAAGAACTCCCGGTCCACCACAATGTGCACCCCC
>NZ_JBGFFF010000212.1:0-6077 GCF_056175785.1 Acidovorax sp. LjRoot204 | reverse complement strand
GGGCGATGGCCATGGCGATGAGGGTTTTGGAGTGGGTCATGAAAATCTCCTCAGAAAGCGACTTGGGCCGACAGGTAGTAGCCCGTCTGGCGGCGGTTTTGGGTGATGCCGGGCACGATGCGGCCCAGGTCCACATAGGCCAGCGTGAGCGATACGTTCTTGCTGGGCGCCCAGGCCACGAAGATGTCCTTCCAGTCGTCTTCGCGCAGCGCAGCACCCAGGCCTGCCGCAGCGCCCAGCGCCTGCAGGTTGTTGGGCTTGAAGCGGTATTCGGCGCCTACCGCCAGGTTCTTGCTGATCAGGTACGCCACCGAGAACTCGGGCTGCAGGCTGCGGCTGTTCTTGCCAGGTGCGGCCGAGCCAAAGCCCAGCAGGCCGTTCTGATTGGCGTTGGTGTAGCGCAGCGTGCCGTTGACCAGCACGCTTTGCGCCAGCAGCAGCTTGGTGGCGCTCACGTACACATCGGTGCCGCTGGTTTTGGTGCCCAGAAAGTCCAGCACTGACCTGATGGAGCCCGGGTGCACCTGCTTGTGCTCCAGCCCCACCGCAATCTGGGGCATCCAGCTGTCGCTGTTAAGCACCGCGTCGCCCGCCACCTTGAGTTTGATGCCGAGCACATCCATCTTGATGTGCTGGCCGGGTGTCACGCCAAACGGCGCAATGCCGTTGAGCGCGATCGCGGGCGAGGCATCAAAGTCCTGGCGCGCCAGCGACAGCTCCAGGCGGTCGTGCAGCCCCAGGGCCACGCCATAGCCGTTCAGGCTGTAATCCTGGGTGGCCGCGCGGGTGGCATAGGCGCTGACACCCACCTCGCCCTCGGTGGCGTTGCTGCCAATCACTGCCCAGGGGGTCAGCCCGCCGCCCGCCGATCCGGCGATAGTGCTGACACCACCGGTGAGCAGCAGCTTGCCGGTATCGGCCTGGGCCGCACTGCAGGCCAGTGCAACGCCAGCCAGCACGGCGATGGAAAGGGGACTCTTCATGGGGCGCTCCTCGTGTTTGTAAATAATTGCTACGACAGCGTCATTACGCACACGGGCGGCGTCCAGATGTGAATCCAGAGTACCGCAAAGGGTCTTTAGCGCCTGAGCAGGGTCTGGCCCCCACGACGGACCGGGCACCGTTCTCGTCAGCCAGTGAAGGCAAGGCGCTGCACGGTCCAGTACAGCGACAGCACCAGCAACGCGACGGAGCTCCCATGCACCACCACCGAGCGGTACCACGCCCTGCGCGCCAGTGCCACCGAGACCGCGCACCACAGGGCGACCACCATCAGTTGACCCACTTCGACCCCCAGGTTGAACCCCGCCAGAGCCCACAACAGCGAAGCCCCCGCCACGCCCGCTTCAACCAGCACCCCGGAAAAACCCAGCCCGTGCACCAGCCCAAAGCCCAGAGCAAGCCAGCTACTGCGCAGGCCTTGGACGGGAAACAGGTTCAGCAACGCCGAGATGCCGATGCTGATGGCAATGGCGGGCTCCACCCAGTTGCCCGACACGGTGACCCAGCCCAGGCCTGCCAGTGCCAGCGTGATGGAATGGCCCACGGTGAAACAGGTCACCGTGAGCAGGAGCGCCTTGATCCCGGCGAAGCGGTCCCTGGCGCCGGAGGCCGGGGTGTCAGCGATCGGTGTTGTGCCGGACTCCGTGTGCAATGGCAGATCGCGGTGGCGGGGCTGCGGCCGCGCGAGGGAGATGGGCAGCAACAGTGCCAGCAAAAAGGCCAGGTGGTCGTAGCCAGACAGGATGTGGTGCACCCCCTCGGTCACAAAGTGCAGCAGCGTGGCCAACCCGCCGCGTGGGGCGCCGGGCTCTGTTGCGTCCGTGCCTTGAGCCCCTTCCGCACCGTCTGCCCCCGCTTGTCCGGCGCGGCTGCCCGCAGAGCGCAGGTCGGTGCCGGAGCGCCCGTCAGGGGCCAGCACGGCTGCCAGCGTCTGGCCGCTCAACGCGCCGCCCACCAGCAGGCGGTGTGTGGGGTCGATGCCCTGCATCAGGCCGTAGCGCAGGGTGACCGCCTGGGCTGGCGCACAGGGCAGCGTGGCAGCCAGCCGCGCGTAACGCCCATCGGTGCGCTGCTCCAACGCTTCAAAGCGCCAGGCAGGCACCGTCGCCGTTCCGTCGCACTGCCACAACATGCCCTGGCCCACCCACTGGACGATGGCGGGCATGGACTGTCGCACCTCGCCCCATGTGAGCTGGCGGTCGCCATCGGCATCGAGCTGCTCCAGCGCGGCATCTACATCCTTCAAGGCCACCGACAGCACAAGGCCTATCGATGCGCCCGCCCCTGCAGTGCCCTGGGGTGCCAGCGCATCCGTCACCCGCAGATAGGCGTCGCTGGCCTTGTGGGCCCAGGCGCTGGGCGCCAGTGCTGCGGCAGCCAACGCGACAGCCACCATGGCCCGCAGGGAACGCCCGTGTGGGCGCAGGAGGCCTGTTAACCAGTGCATGCAGCGCATCATTGGGCTCCCCGAGTCTGCCAGCGCGCCAGGCGCAGGTCTTGCAGTCCCGCTTGCTGCAGGGCCTGCCGCACGGCCTGGTGGGCAGCAGCGTCGCCCGACTGCTCAGAGGTCTGCAGTGCAAGCCACCAGTCGAGCGGCTCTTTTTGCAGGGCAAGGTTGGTGCGGGCCGCCTTCCATGCGGCGGCGGGCTGCCCCTGCAACCACAGCGCCATCAAGGCCCGCTCCCGGGCGTGGGCGTCCAGCCCCTCTCCGCGCGCCGCGATAGCGGCAAAACGGGCTTCCAGGTCGCGCACCAGGGGCTGCCACGCGGCGTCCCCCATCAGCCGAAGGGCCTGCGCGCGCCGCAGCAGCACGGAGTCGCTGTCGGGCTGGTGCCTGAGCACCTCCAGTGCGGCGCTCGCACGATTGCGGCGCAACAGCTGGTCGGCATAGGCCAGCGCGGTGTAGCCGTCGGGGGCATCGGCCAGGCTGCGGCGGTAGGCCGCGTCGGCAGCGTCATCGCGACCTGCGCGCTCTTCGCTCTCGGCCAGCAGCGACCCGATCCAGGCCCGCTGGGCGGCATTCCCCGCCACCTGCTGTCGCAGGGCGGTGAAGCCATTGCGTGCGGCATCGTGCTGGCCTTGCAGTGAACGGGTTTCGAGCAGGCAGGCGGTGGCGTACAGCGCAGCACCATAGCGGGCTACGTTGCGGCAGGCGGCCTCGGCGGCCTCATAGCGCGCGGCCACACGCTCCAGCGTGGCCAGCGTGAGCCAGCCCTGCACCTGTGCGGGGTTGGTTTGCAAGGCGCGCTCCAGCGTGGCGCGCGCGGCTGAAAATTCATGGCGCCCTTGCTCTACGGTGGCCTGCAACACCAGCAGATCGGCCGGGGCGTCCGCCTGGCCCCACCAGCGTGCCAGGGCCGCCTGTGCCCGGCCCAGGTACCGCGGGTCCGCCGTCTCGCGTGACAGCGTGATCCAGCGCCGGGCCGTGGCGGCAGCGGCCTGGGGCGTGGCGGGGGCTGCGCTCACACGCTCGGGCAGACGCTCGACCACATCGGCATTGAGGCCGGGTGGCAAGTCCTGCGGCAAGGCCGCCAGGGCCGTGCCCGCCCAGAGCACCAGGCACAAGGCCACGCACACACAGTGATGAGGTTTCTTCATGGGCTCGTGACAACAACGGATATCGAAAGAGACACAATCACCCACGCACGCCCTGGCCACCCCCTTCAGGGCGCAGCCAGGACATCGCGCGAGGGTCAGAGCCGCGAATCGGGCTCTTCAGCCTCGGTGCTGGACAGCACCAGCTGGTCCACCGCCTGAGGTTCGGTGGTGTCCGATGCGCCGCTGGCMACAATGGGCTGCACATACGCGAACGCGTTCACCATCACGGGGCCCCCATTGCCAGGGTCTGCCGTGTTGTCGCCGCTACCGCCCCCGCCGCAACCGGTGATGGCCAATGCCGCCACCGAAGTGAGGGCCAGGTGCTGAATCCGAAGGTTCTTTTGCATGGTGTGGCTCCTTCGGATCAGAAGTTCTTGGCACCAGGCAGCGGTGGGTTCACATACGGAAACGCCGTACGGTAGTCCGTCGCCTTGGTGCGCGAGCCGTCCACAAACGCTACCCCTCCTGCCGGGGCATCACCCGGCTTGCAGCCCACCTTGAGCGTGTCCGTGGCACCCGTCACCGTGCACAGCGCACCCATGGCCACGCGCAGCGATACGTCCACCACGTCGTCGCCCAAGCGGCGGCCGTTCGGGAAGCCGGCCGCATCCCCTGCCACCACCCCCAGCGAGTTCTGCGCAGCCGCAGCCGTGGCGGCAATGCCCGTGTTCAAGCGCAGCATTTCGGCCAGGGGGCCTCCAGCACCCAGGCCGGTGACGTTGCCGGGGCGATTGACGGTGGGCAGCCCCGTGAGGAAGGCCGTCATCAGGTCGGTACGCGGGAAATTCGTGGGGGCCTTTGCGCCAAACAGCGTCTCGACCAGCGCGGGCAGCGTGGGGTGCGTCACGTAGTCCGCAAAGTTGGCCGCATCATCCTTGGGCTTGGATGCGTTGAACTTGTCCTTGTCCTTGAGGCCAATCACCACCTCGTTGACCAGCGGCATGCCCAGGCGCGAGACCTGCGTCCATGCGCCACCGGCCTTCTCGCTGGTCTGCAGGCCCGAGTCTGGCTTGCCATTGAGCAAGCGGGCCTGGCGCAGGCTGGCAGTGGTCCAGCCGCCAATGACCTTCTCGCCCGATGCCGCCGTGAGGCAATTGGTGGGCACTTCCACCGCGAGCGACGTCACGTTCTTGTTGGCAATCTGGCCCGCGCCGAAGGCCGCAGCATTCGACTCGCTGGTGATGACGGCGGCAGGTGCATTCACCAGATCAAAGATGGTGCCCAACGACACCGGGAACGGGTCCTGCCGCTGGCCCACAAACACCTTGCCGGGGGTGGAGCAGCCGGGGATGTTGATGCCATACACATACTTGCCGGCGTAGGCGTCGTAGGCGGCCGCATTGCCCAGCGATTTTTCACCGATGTAGTCGATGGGCTTGGTAAAGGTGGTGCCCCCACCGGCCATGGTGATCTGCTCGCGCTTGCCGGTACGGCGGTCACCGCGCACGATGAACATCTCGTACTCTTYGCGGTAGGCCAGCGGGTCGCCCGCTGCGCCGCTGATGCCACCGGCGTTGCGCAGCGGAATGGCCACCTTCTTGCGGGCACCGTCAGGGCCGATATCGAGTGTGATGCCGTTGCCACCATTGTTCAGCGTGTTCTTGAAGCGGAACTGAAAGGTGATGTCCTCCGCTGCGTCGCCGTTGTTGTCGATGTGGATCTCGTACAGCGCATTCGAGTCCAGGCTAAAGTAGTTGGGGCCGCCATAGGCATCCTGCAGCGGCAGGTAGTTGGCGATCATGGTGACAAAACCCGCTCGACCCGGTTCGTAGCTGTTGAACAGGTAGAAGTCACTGCCGTCAACCTTGGGCTGGGTCGTGATGAACGGCGCCTCGCGGTGGCTGGACGCCAGACTGACGCCCGCTGCGCTGGCAGCCAGAACAGCCAGCACGGCCAGACTGATTTTTTTCAATGGCATGGGGATCTCCTCGTAGGTGGATGGTGGGGTGCCAAGCACCCCACCTTGAATACGACGAAGAGAAACCCGTGGATTCAACGGTGGCGACTATTCTTTTCTTTTGCCACCGGTTCTTCCAGACCTGTAAGCAACTGCCTGGAACCCGGGTGTCAGGTGGCCTTGCGGATCAGAGCGCCCTTGAACAGCACCGGCCCGGTCGGGCCTGTGGCGCTGGGCACACCCCCCTTGGGCTCCAGACTGATGGCCAGCGTGGGGACTTCTTTCACATCGCCCTCCTGGGCCACCAGCTTGAGCAGCTTGTCMTGTCCCAGCACGCCCAATGAGCGCGGGCCGCCAGCGGGCGGCAGCGCCCACAGTTGCAAGGACTTGTCCGCACCCTCCTGGAAACCGCCCACGCGCTGCAGCACGAGCTGGTTGTTCTTGGGGTCGAACGTCACCAGCATCGACGCGTCGGCCTTGTCATCGGCCAGCACCGCCACGTACTGGATCTGGGGTGTGGCTTGCAGTTGTTGCTGCAGTGCGGCGATCTGCGCGCCCGTGGTGGCACGCAGGCCTCCAT
>NZ_JBGFFF010000211.1:0-6088 GCF_056175785.1 Acidovorax sp. LjRoot204 | reverse complement strand
TCGCTGGTACCACCGGTGGTGGAGAGTTCGGTGGCAATGCCCGTCTCGGAGGCGATGGCCTGCTGCACGGCGCCCACCAGTTCACCGGGCGTGGTGAGGAAGGGCTGGCCGCCCAGCGTCCAGCGCAGGTCATATTCGAGGCCGTGGCGGTCGAGCACGGCGTGCACGCGCTGCTGCAGGCCATCTGCCGTCGATTCGGTCGAGAAGCGGAAGTTGAAGTCGATCACCACCTCACCCGGGATCACGTTGSTKGCGCCGGTGCCSSCATGGAWGTTGCTGATCTGCCAGCTGGTGGGCGGAAAGAAGGCATTGCCGTTGTCCCACATGGTGGAGGCCAGTTCTGCCAGGGCGGGCAGGGCCTGATGGATGGGGTTGCGGGCCAGTTGTGGGTAGGCGATGTGGCCTTGGACACCGCGCACGCTGAGCTTGCCGCTCAAGGTGCCACGCCGTCCATTCTTGATCATGTCACCGGTTCTCTCGACCGAGGTCGGTTCGCCCACGATGCAGTAATCAAGCTTTTCGCCTCGCGCCTGGAGCTGCTCGACCACGACCTTGGTGCCGTCAACGGAAGGACCTTCCTCGTCACTGGTCAGCAAAAAGGCCAGCTCGATCAGCGGTGCGGGCGTGGCGGCCAGGAACTCTTCCACCGCGACCACAAAGGCTGCGATGGAGGTCTTCATGTCGCTCGCACCCCGGCCATAGAGCTTGCCGTCCTTGTGGGTGGGCACGAACGGGTCGCTGCTCCACTGGGCCAGAGGCCCGGTGGGGACGACATCGGTATGGCCTGCGAATACTACTGTTTTGATAGCGGATGAGGCATGATTCACTAGCGCTACCGGTCGCTTTGCCCACAAATTGCTGACACGGAAGTCTGTGGGGCCACTGTCCAGTCGTTCGCACACAAACCCGAGCGGAGCGAGCCGTGTGGCCAGCAGATCCAGGCAGCCGGCGTCCTCCGGCGTAATGGAGGGCAGGGAGATGAGCTGTTCAGCCAGGTGCAGGGTACGGGACATGGGATGGGGTCAGGGAATGGAGGCAGGCAGCCGGGCTGCGATCATGGGTACAGGCATTGGCGCTGCGTGGCCCAGGCCAGAGCCGCCGAGCAAGGGATGCCAGGCACCGAGCGCGTCGTTCCCCTGAGGGAGGACTCCGCAGGCCGCTCAAGGGGCGTCACATCACGCCGCCGGCTTGACGTCCAGCACGATCTCGGTGAACGACGGTGTATCGTCGGGTGCATCGCGTGCTTCTTTCTGGGCCTTGGCGGCGTTGGCGGCCAGGGAAAAGTCGTTTTGCAGSCGCCACATCAGGTTGGTGGGCGAATCGGCGTAGGCCATGCCTTCCTTTCGGTCGATCTGCGCATCCATGATGAGGCGGGCCAGCGCTTCTTCAAAGGTCTGCGATCCTTCAGCCATGGATTTTTCCATGGCCTCGCGGACGCCCGAGAAGTCGCCTTTTTCGATGAGATCGGACACCAGCTTGGTGTTGAGCATGACTTCAACTGCCGGCACCCGGCCGCCGTCGGTCTTGCGCACCAAGCGCTGGGAAACCACGGCTTTGAGTGCCGATGCCAGGTCGCCCAGCATGGTGGGTCGTACTTCGACAGGGTAGAACGACAAGATGCGGTTGAGCGCGTGGTAGCTGTTGTTGCCGTGCAGCGTGGCCAGGCACAGGTGACCCGACTGCGCATAGGCAATGGCGGCCGACATGGTTTCGCGGTCGCGGATTTCGCCGATCAGGATCACGTCGGGTGCCTGGCGCAGCGCGTTTTTCAGGGCGGTCTGCAGGGACTGGGTGTCGCTGCCGATCTCGCGCTGGTTGACGATGGATTTCTTGTTCTTGAACTGGTATTCGACCGGGTCCTCGATGGTGAGGATGTGGCCTGTGAGCGCCTCGTTGCGGGTGTCGATCATCGACGCCAGCGAAGTGCTCTTGCCTGAACCCGTGGCACCCACCATCAGGATCAGTCCGCGTTTTTCCAAGATGAGTTCGCGCATTACCGGGGGCAGGCCCAGGGAATCGAACTCGGGAATCTGCTGGGAGATGAAGCGGATCACCACCGCATAGCTGCCACGCTGGCGCATGGCGCTGACCCGGAAGCGGCCCACGCCGCTGAGCGGCACACCCATGTTGAGTTCGCCAGTTTCTTCCAGCTCTTCGATACGGTCCGGGGGAACCACTTCGGACAGCAGGTTGCGCGGCGCATCGGGCGGCAGGATCTGGTTGTTGATGGGCACGCACTCGCCGTTGATCTTGATCAGCGCCGGTGCGTTGGCCGACAGATAGACGTCGGAGGCCTTTTTCTCTGCCATCAGGCGAAGAATTCGTTCCATCGTGCTCATGGTGTTTCCCTCTTGTTGTCAGTCTCTGTCGGTGGGGCGAACGGCCCGGGCCGTCCGCAGGTCCCCGTCAATCAGTCGCGCAGCAGGTCGTTGATGCTGGTCTTGGAGCGCGTTTGCGCATCGACCTGCTTGACGATGATGGCAGCGTACATGCTGTAGGGCGTGCCGTTGGCGGCCGTCTTGGGCAGGTTGCCGCTGACCACCACCGAGCCCGAAGGCACGCGGCCGTAGCTGATTTCGCCGGTAGCACGGTTGAAGATGGGSGTGCTCTGGCCSAKGTACACRCCCATGCCSAGYACSGAGTTTTCYTCGAYCACCACGCCYTCGACCACYTCGGAGCGSGCRCCGATGAAGCAGTTGTCYTCRATGATGGTSGGGCCGGCCTGCAGMGGCTCSAGCACRCCGCCRATGCCSACGCCRCCCGACAGGTGCACGTTGGMRCCRATCTGYGCGCASGAACCCACGGTGGCCCAGGTGTCGACCATGGTGCCTTCGCCCACGTAGGCGCCGATGTTCACGTACGARGGCATCAGGATCGCGCCCTTGGCGATGWAGCTGCCRCGGCGGGCCACRGCMGGCGGCACCACGCGCACGCCGGTGGCTTTCATCTCTTCTTCGGACAAGTGGGCAAACTTGGTCTGCACCTTGTCGTAAAAGCCCAGGTCGCCAGCCTTGACGACCTCGTTGTCCTTGAGGCGGAACGACAGCAGCACGGCCTTCTTGATCCACTGGTGCACRGTCCACTGGCCCACGCCTTCGCGGGTGGCCACGCGCAGCTTGCCATTGTTCAGCTCGGCAATCACATGCTCGACGGCGTCCTGGATCTCCTTGGGGGCGGCGGCGGGCGAGAGGCTGGCGCGGTTTTCCCAGGCGTTGTCGATGAGGGTTTGGAGTTGTTGGGTCATGTTGTTGTCGATCAGATCAGGCAGTACGGGATTGGATGAATTGCACGATGCGCAGCGCAGCTTCCACGCATTCTTCGGCTTCGGCCACCAGGGCCATGCGCACGCGCTGGGCGCCGGGGTTGCTCCCCTGGGCCTCGCGGGCCAGGTAGCTGCCGGGCAGCACCGTGACATTGTATTGAGCCAGCAGGGCGCGCGCGAACTCGGCATCGTCCATCCCCAGGGCTTCCGGTACTTTGGCCCACAGGTAAAAACCGGCATCCGGCAGGGCGACTTCCATCACGCCAGCCAGCAGCGGTGTGACCTGGGCAAACTTCTTGCGGTACAGCGCCCGGTTGTCCACCACGTGCTTTTCATCCCCCCAGGCAGCGATACTGGCGGCCTGCACGATGGGGCTCATGGCGCTGCCGTGGTAGGTGCGGTAGAGCAAGAACGACTTGATCAGCGCTGCGTCGCCMGCCACGAAGCCGCTGCGCATGCCGGGCACATTGCTGCGTTTGGACAGACTGGTAAAGGAGATCAGGTTCTTGAAGTCGCCGCGCCCCAGCTGCGCCGCAGCCTGCAGGCCGCCCAGGGGCGGCTCGTCGCGGAAATAGATCTCGCTGTAGCACTCGTCCGAGGCAATCACAAAACCGTAGCGGTCGCTCAGCTCAAACAGTTTCTTCCACTCGCTGAGCGGCATCACGGCGCCCGTGGGGTTGCCAGGGGAGCAGACGAATAGCAGCTGGGTGCGTTGCCACACAGCCTCGGGCACTGCGTCCCAGTTCACCGCAAAGTTGCGGCCGGGGTCGCTGGCCGCGTAGTACGGCTGGGCTCCCGCCAGCAAGGCGGCACCTTCGTAGATTTGATAGAACGGATTGGGGCAGACGACCAGCGGCTGGCCTTGCGAGGGATCGATGATGGTCTGCGCAAATGCAAACAGTGCCTCACGCGAGCCGTTGACGGGCAGCACCTGGGTGCCCGGGTCCAGGGTCAGCGCATAGCGCTGTTGTATCCATTGGGTGAAGGCCTCGCGCAGCTTGGGTTCGCCTGCGGTGGCAGGGTAACTGGCCAGTCCGCCCAGGTTGTTACTGAGTGCATCTTTGATGAACTGCGGTGTAGGATGGCGCGGCTCACCCATGCCCAGGCTGATGGGGCTGTAAGCCGCCGGGAGTGTGACTCCCGCAAAGAGTTGCCGCAGCCGCTCGAAGGGGTAAGGCTGGAGTTGGGAGAGCAGGGGATTCATGGAGCGACATTATGGGCGAAGGGCATACGCCCACGGCACGGTGCAGGGTGTCGCGCCGTCCATGGCGAGGGGCGGGGCCAGGTGCGCAGTCAAGCACTGTTTACCCCATGCCGAGTTGTCAATCCGACGTAAGAGCGGGCACATAGCATGGCCCACATTCAAAAACGATAACGGAGACAAGATGTCTGGATTCCTACCGCTGCGCCCCGGGCTCTGGTGGATGCGCAGGTGGCACCTGCCGGGCAAACTGGTGACGCTGGGCGTGGTGATGGCTGGCGCCCTGGCGATGGCCGCCTTGGATGCTCCGTGGTGGGCGGTGGCATTGGCAGCCGCCGTGGTTCTGTATGCACTGTGCGCGTTGTATGCGGGTCTGGCATCCGACCTGCAAGGCTTGTCGCATGCGATGGAGCAGACCACACGCGGTGACTTGTGTGCCAGGGCGGGTGTGTATGGACGGGACGAGGTCGGGTCCATGGCCCAGTCGCTGGACCGCATGGTGCTCGCACTGTCGTCCATGGTGGCCGATATCCGCAGCAATGCCGCATTGGTGGCCCATGCGGGACAAAGCCTGGCGCAAGGTAACCGGTCGCTGGCCGATCGCACCGAACAGCAGGCGGCCAACCTGGAGCAGACGGCTGCCAGCGTGGAGCAGCTGTCGTCGGCCGTGCAGAGCAACGCACAGACCGCGCGCAGCGCCGATGCCCGCGCCGCAGAAGTACGCAAGGCCGCCGACACCGGAGCCGAGGCCATGGCCCGCGCCGTGCAGTCGGTGGAGGCCATCCAGCAAAGCGCGCGCCGCATGACCGAGATCATTGGTGTCATTGACAGCATTGCGTTTCAGACCAACATCCTGGCCCTGAACGCTGCGGTGGAGGCCGCCCGTGCGGGTGAGCAGGGCCGCGGCTTTGCCGTGGTGGCGGGCGAGGTGCGCACGCTGGCCAAGCGCTCGGGTGATGCGGCGCGGGAGATCCGCGAGCTGATCGGCGCCTCGGTCAGCCAGGTGGAGGCCAGCGCCGGGTTGATCCGATCGGCGGGCGAGGGCATTGCCAACATGGCCAGCGGCATCCGCAGCGTGGCGGCGAGCATGACCGAGATCTCCGGCTCCAGCGCCGAGCAAAGCACGGGACTGAGCGAAGTCAGCTCCGCCGTGCAGCAACTCGACCAGATCACGCAGCACAACGCCCAGATGGTGGGCCACGCGGTCTCGCAGGCCGAGGCGCTGGAGCACCGCGCGTCCACCCTGTCGCAAGCGGTGGCGGCGTTTCGCCTGCAGCAGGGCACAGCCGATGAGGCAGTGGGCCTGGTGAACAAGGCGGTGGCGCTGCACAAGACCAGTTCGCGTGATCAATTCCTGCGCAGCATCACCGACAAGACCCAGCCCTACCATGACCGTGACATGTATGTGTTTGTGCTGGACGCCGGCGGGACCTATCTGGCCTTTGGTGGCAACCCGGCCAAGGTGGGCACGCGGGTGCAAGACATCCCCGGCATTGCAGGCGACCGGCTGGTGAGCGACATCGTGACCCAGGCCGACCGCGCCCCGGGGTGGGTTGAGTACGACATCAACAACCCGGCCACCGGCGCGGTGCAAACCAAGATGTCCTACGTGAGCCGGGTGGGGG
>NZ_JBGFFF010000210.1:0-6110 GCF_056175785.1 Acidovorax sp. LjRoot204 | reverse complement strand
AGAACATGGCGGGCAGTAACACCTCGCACGTCAGCCAGGTCAAGGCGATTGGCGATGTCATCATGGCCGTGGCCTGGACCAACGTTGGCGCGTTGGCCGTCGCTGGCGGCCTGGCCGACGCGAAGGGCATCGACTGGACCGTGGGTGTGGTCTTCAGCCTGAAGGGCGCCCTGAGCCAGGTCGGCTTCATGATCAACGCCGCTTCGCTGGCGCTGCTCGCCGCTGGTGCCATGATGGCCTTCTACATCCCGATGATCCCGTTCATCGCGTGGATCTCCGGCATCATCAAGTGGGTCGTCTCCGTCGCCGAGGCAATGGTTGCCGCGCCCATCTTCGCTGCGGCGCACATCCATCCCGATGGTGATGACGCAGTCGGCCGTGCGGGTCCGGGCTACATGCTCATTCTGTCGGTGGTGACCCGACCGATCCTGATGCTGTTCGGTCTGATCCTCTCGATCGGCGTGGCCCAGCCGATCTCCCACCTGGTCAACGGCGGCTTCATGCTGGCGACCAAGGGCGCCATGCACGACAGTGCAAATGGCATTGGCGCGCTGGTCGCTTTCGCCATCATCTACGGCATCATCCAGACCACCGTGCTGCACGCGGTCTTCTCGCTGATCAACTACATCCCGGATGCCACCTTCCGCTGGATGGGCAGCGCGGTCGGCATGCACGGCATCGCCGATGGCGAAGCTCGCGAGTCCCAGAGCGTGTTCGCCGGCGCCGCAAGCCACAGCCGTACCGTCATGCCGCACGGCGGCGGTGGCGGCGGCAAGGGCGGCCCCTCACCTGGCGGCGGCGGCGGTGGAAGCGGCGGTGGCGGCCAAGACGGCGGACCGACCACCAGCCACAACGACCATGCACAAACGGCGCCGGCCAACGCTCCTACACGGGACGGCAGCAACTGAAGAAGCCTGCCTGCAAAGGATGACCCCCGACCGCCCCCAGAAATGGGGGCGAGTCGTTTGCGGGGTTCATTCCACCGGCTGCCTGGAATCATCCTCCTGACCCGCATGCTCCAGGGACTCCATCCATTCGGCGAGCACACGCGCTGATGCGAACCGGCCTCGACGAAGAGGATGCAGGTAGGTGCGGACTGGAATCTTCCCCCGCTGCACGGCCTTCCTGAAGGATTCGGCCGTCTTGTAGCCCAACAAGGTTCGGAGATCCGCACCACCGATCTCGGCACCGAACCTGCTGGTCAGCTTGTCTTCCAGCTGCTCGATCCGGGATTGTCTGGCATTGGCCATCGCAGTCACCCTCTTGTGGGGACCGAATCCTACTGCCCGCACGCTGGCACGTAACAGCCAACCGATTTTTCAAAACCGGTACCAGGGACTGAGCGTGACAACAACGGACTGATCGACCACCTCAGGGCGGCTCACTGCGCACCCGTGCGCAGCACAACGCCCTCATGCGCGGATGCCAGAAACGACTCGCCCCCATTTCTGGGGGCGGTCAGCAAGTCTTGGGATCGCAGATCAGCCGCGATGGATGAGATCTTCGGTCTCGGTATGCTCGATCCACAACCCGGTACCGCGCAGCCGGCGATCGACCTCGTCTCTGTTCGCTTCACGTACGACTTCAACGTCGCCAAGTTTGGTCTTGGCGTCGTGCTTCCTCAGCTCAGCCTGCAGCGTCTGCAGCGCTTCACGATTGACATCGTTCTGGAGGGTGCGCACCGTCAACCGATCCTTGGTGCGCTGCAGCTGGTCCTCTGCCTGCGCCAGGCGGCGCTCCAGGTTCTGCGCGTGCACCATCCACTGGTCCGCCCGCACATTGGCATCGTTCGCATTGCGCGTAGCGCGCCGTGCAGCGATGTCGTTGCTGAAGCGCTCCTGCTGCTGACCTTGCTGGAACTCGTAGTAGCTCATAAAGACCCCTGTCCTTGACAACCACACTACGGCATGCTTGCCGCCGGCGTCAAATCAGCCTTCAGGCTGCCGCCGCAGCGGGACGCAGGTCACTGAAATGAACGCCTCGGGTCGGCTCCGGCCGCGGGAGCTTGCACCCCGTGCGCGTCATGTCGGCGACCGCCGCGGCACGGGTGGCCAGCGGCAGGCCCTTGAACAGCTGGCCGCTCAGGCCCGCGTCGATCTGCTCCTGCGAGCGTTTGGTATGCCTGAACTCGATCGCATCGAGCTTCAGGCCGAACAGCACGTCGAACAGGTCCCGATCGCACTTGTAATCGTAGGACCGGCCATCGGTCATMATGCGCAGCTTGTTCGGCTTCAGCTGGCCATCGTGCACGTTCACCGCGGTGTCCAGGCTGACGTACACGTAATCGTTGGGCCGCATGCAGYGCACCAGCGCGTCCAGGCGCAGCTTGCGACGTCGATGGGCCTTGGCATGCATGTAGATACCCGGCATGACCCGGTGAACGATGCCGGCGCTGACGTGCCGATGCATCATGACCTTCATGCCCGCCGAGTAGTCGTCGAAATAGTCGCGAAGCTCACCGATGCTGACCATCCAGGCGTCTCTCTCTGCGAACAGGTCCATTGCCTGGGCGAGCTGCTGCTGATCCATTCCGTGAGGTCTCCTGGTACGTGGTCACACTTTGGGGTCTTCCCGTTAACCACTTACGTACTAGTGTAGAGGTTAACTTTCGTTAGTGTATAAATCCGCGATGCTTGCCGCAACCCACACCAGGATGCGGCGCAATGCGCAACACCTCCCTGCTCACTGCAGCACTGCTTGCCTGGGGCATCAGCCCCGCCCCGACACACGCTGTTGAACACGCCAGCGAGCTCACCGCCGCCAACGCCTTCCAGGTGCGCGTGCCGACACCGCGTGGCCCGTCCGGCCCGATCGACTCCTGGGTCGTGGAGACCATGCTCTCCCAGCCGGGCCAGACCAAAGCCGAGTTCATCCACGATGTCTCGCGCTTCCTGGATGGCTGGACGATGCGAACCAACGTCGAGGCCTGCGCCCAGATCTCCGTCTCGCCGCAAGGCGATCAGTTCGGCGTCCGCATCCTGACCCAGAAGTCGCAGGTCAACTGCATGACCGGCAAGGACATGGTGCCGTTCGACTTCATCAGCACCGGCGAGAGCATCCACTCGCACCCCAACGTCGAAGGCGGCCGTGTCGTGCTCAACGAGTATTCGGCCAAGCTGCTCTCGCTGCTGACCGGCGAGCGCTACCGCAAGGGCGCATCGCTGACGATCCCCTCGCCTGAGAACTTCAGCTCCACCGACTACGAAGGTGGCCGCGGCTTCCTGGTGGCCGAGGGCCGGCTCAAGCATCAGCACGGCGTGGGAACCGAAGAGGACCTGGGCGAGATCCGCGCCAGCTTCGCTGGCCCCTGATCACAGCAGACAACCCAACAAGAAAGGGCGCCCCAGGGCGCCCTTTTCTATTGCCTCGATCGGACGAAGAGAAAGGGCGCCGCGAGGCGCCCTTTCCTGGTCAGCTGCAGGTGACGTGCACGTAGCTGCGATAGTTGTTTGCCTGGCACCAGTTCACGTCGCCATAGCGCGCAGGATTGCCTGAGCAGAATGACCCTATAGCCGCGTCTCTGGCCACGTTACCCTTCGGATTCGCGTTGGCACACGTCGCGTCGTAATTCGTGCGAATGGCATTGGGATCGTAGTAGGGCTGTCCCGTTGGCGAGCAGATGGCCTCGCAGCTGGCGAAGGCTTCGTACGCGTTCTCGAAGTAGTAGTCACAGGCATGGCTACCCTGCCCCATSACGCAGTCCATGTTGAAACTGGAATTGATCATGACSCGYCCGATGTCGGACGCGGTCTGGCAGSYGTTGGGRTCACCRTAGCCGGTSGWGTAGCCRTASSWCTGGTTCTGGTTGAYCTGGCCGCCGTACTGCGGRTCGTAGTTGYTGTAGCTSGTGTAGRYCTGGTGATCCAGCGCGTACTGGAACGCGGAGATCTGCGAGGCGGACATGCCRCCGGACCACGGCGTGGTGTCCGACGAGCTGGARAAGCCGTTGTTGGTCCACATCGTCCGCCACGCGACACCGCGCATGGTGTTCCCCGCGCTGCAATGCTGCACCACTGCCTGGCAGGTGTTGCTTTCGCCCTGCTTTGCGCCGGTGTCGCTCCATCCGCTCCACCCGGTGTCGGAAATCGCCGGCGCCGTCTGCGTGCCTGCCGGACAGTTCTGCGAGGTGGTGCGGGACTGCACTTGCTGCTTCTGCCACGTCCAGCTGCCGGTCTGGCCAGACGGGCACGATTGCGAGGCGCCCACCCACTGGTAGTTCTGCTGGGTAGACGTGGCCTGGCACGCCGTGCAGCTGCCAGCCTGGTTGCGGGTGGTGCCGGTGTCCGACCAGCCCGTCCAGGCCCCATAGATGGGGGCCGGCGGCGAGGTGCCTCCAGCCGGGCAGCTGTAGCTCACGCTGCGGGACCGCACCTGCTGGCGCTCCCAGGTGCGCAGCCCATACTGGCCTGCCGAGCAGGACTGCTGCGTGCCCACCCACTGGTACTCGTACTGCGTGGTGGGCGCAGGACACGTCGTACAGGCAGCAGTGCTCAGATTGCGCGTAGCGCCTGTGTCAGCCCAGCCGCTGAACGCCCCATACGTGGGGGCGGGCAGCGTCGCTGTACCCGCCGGACAGCTGTAGGAGACGGTGCGGTTGCGCGTCTGCTGCTTCTCCCACGAGGTGGTGCCGTAGGTGCCGGCCGGGCAGCCCGCCCCGCTGGCGCCAACCCACTGCGTCTGCGCCTCATTCGTAGGCGAGGGGCAGCTTGTGCACGAACCGGTGTTGTTGCGTGTCGAGCCGTTGTCTGTCCAACCACTCCACGCGCCATAGGTCGGCGGCGGCACGGTGGCCGTGCCTGCCGGGCAGTTGTAGCTCACCGATCGCGTGCGCGACTGCTGCTTTTCCCAGCTCAGGCCGCCGTACTGGCCGGCGGCGCAGGTCGCCGAGGCTCCCACCCATTGCGTGCCGGTCTCCGTGGAGCCGGCCGGACAGTTCACGCAGGTGCTGCTGGCCACTGTCCAGGCAGGTGCGGACCAGCCGGAGTAAGACCACTGCAACGCGCCATTCGGCGTAGGGCACGAAGCCACTGCGGTTCGCTCGCGCGTGCGCGTCAACGTCTGCGAGCCCGCCTGCCCGGCGGGGCAGTTGCCCGTGGTGGTCTCCGGCGAGGTCTCGATCGTGGACTCGCGATCGGGGACCACACAGTTCGGATCGCCCGCATCCAGGCGCATCACGAACGAGCCCACCGGCGCGGCGGCAGGCGCCGGCAAAGCGTCATCGCCTGTCCCAGGCTGGACGATGCGGTTGGAGGCGTTCTTCACGCCGCASASGATCGARTCSCCGCACTTGCGSGCAATCTCGTTGCCATCGGCCAGGCTCTTGGGGGTGAAGTAGACGTAAGCCACGCCGCCGGTGACGTAGTTCGTCACGGTCGGCTCCAGCTGCAGGAACGCCGGCACGTTGGCCTGCGCTCGCGTCAGCGTGCCGGTGAGGCTTGGATCGTTCCGGGCGGCCGTGCTGACGTAGTTGGCGTAGGTTTTGACGTGGTCGGACAGGAACACGACCTCATCGTTGTGCGCCTTGCGCTCAGTCGCGACGTAGGCCGCGGTGCTGCCGCCGGCCAGCGCCACCATCAGGATGACGATCAGGAGATTGCCGTTCATTGTTGCTCCCGCAACAGGGGAATCATGTGGACGAAGTGACTTGGGATCGCACCCCCACCCCGGGGGCTATGCAACTTCCGTCAACCTTTTGACGCCGAGTGTTAACCCACTGCTCACCTGAGTATGGGTATCGACTTTCATTATGGTATCTGTCCAGTAGGGGGCGCGCAACGGAAAYGGGCCCCTTTCGGGGCCCTCCGTCCAACCAGGTTTAGCCGCCCGCCAGCTCAGCTGCAGGTGACGTGCACGTAACTGCGATAGTTGTTGACGTGGCACCAGTTCACATCGCCATAGCGCGCCGGGTTACCGGCACAGAACGCGCCAATGGCGGAGTCTCGGGCGGCACTGCCCTTGGGCGATGCCGCCGTGCACGTCGCGTCGTGCAGTGTCCTGATCGCATTCGGGTCGTAATAGGGCTGTCCCGTAGGCGAGCAGATGGCTTCGCAGCTGGAGAAGGCCTCGTAGGCCTGCTCGAAGTAGTAGTCACAGGCGTGGCTACCCTGCCC
>NZ_JBGFFF010000209.1:0-6120 GCF_056175785.1 Acidovorax sp. LjRoot204 | reverse complement strand
GAGCCACTCCAGGCGCTCGATGTAGGTCTTGGGGCGGAAGTTGCCCTGCTCGTCGAAGTCGGTGATGGGGAACGAGAGCAGGCCGGAGCCCATGATGGTTTTGAGTTCTTGCGGGGTCATGGTCATTGCAGCGGGAGAGGATGGTGAATGAAACGGGTGTCTGCGGCGCTCAGTCGAGCTTGATGTTGGCGGCCTTCACCACGCTGGCCCAGCGCGCGCGTTCCTTGGCGAAGAACTGGTCCTGTTCGGTGGAGGTCATGGTCACCACTTCGGCGCCCTGGCCGGCCAGGCGCGAGCGGATCTCGGGTGCGCGGATGGCAGTGATGAGCGCCTTGTTGAGCTTTTGCACGACCGCATCGGGTGTGCCGCGTGGCAGCAGCACGCCTTGCCAGGTGCCGGACTCGTAGCCGGCCACACCTTGCTCGGCAATCGTGGGCACGTCACCGATCAGCGGCATGCGGGTGGACTTGGAAACGCCCAGCACCTTGAGCTTGCCGTTTTGTACCTGGGGCAGGGTGGCCAGCATGCCGTTCATCAGCACCTGGGTCTGGCCGGCCACGGTGTCCTGAATCGCGGTGACGCCGCCCTTGTAGGGGATGTACTGCCAGCGTGCGCCGCTGGCGCGCTCCAGCGCCACGCCGGCAAGGTGGGGAGCGCTGCCGGTGGCTGTCACGGCAAAGTTCAGCTCGTTCTTCTTGGAGTAGGCGATCAGCTCCTTSAGGTTGTTGRCCKGSACCGAGGGRTGCACCACCARSAGGTGSGGCGARTAGGCCAGCATGGTCACRCCGCGCAGGTCYTTGGARGGRTCGAAAGRCAGCYKSGTGTAGACCGAGGGGCTGATSGCSAGCGCGCCCACATCACACAGCAGCATGGTGTAGCCATCGGGCTCGGCTTTGGCCACAAAGTCGGCACCCAGGTTGCCRYTGGCGCCGGGCTTGTTCTCGACGATCACGCTCTGCTTGAGCGATTCGGACAGCGCCTGGCTGATCGAGCGCGCAATGATGTCCGAGCTGCCGCCTGGTGGGTAGGGCACCACGATGCGCAGTGTCTTGGCAGGCCATTCAGTGGTCTGGGCCGTGGCAGAAGCTGCCGCCAGAGCGGCAGTGCAGGCCAGAAGAATTGCGCGACGTTGCAGGCTCATGGAATGTCTCCGTGTGTTTGTGTTGTTAGTCATCGTACAACTAGATCGAAAAATACGCAATCCATGCCGGTGTCATTCAGTGCATGTTTAGGGGGATTTCAGGGTTTGTACTGAGAATTCTGGCCCCAAAAAATCCAGAGATTGTTGATTGGCGTGTGTTTAAAGGTTGTGTGTGACCTCGGGTAATCCCTTTCTCTGTCGGCGCTGAAGATGGGTCAGAATGCATTTTTTGTTGTATGACGACATATCACAATCAGCCGATGCTGCAGCAATGGAACGCCCTGCGAATGGCGTCTCCGGGCGCAGCAGAACCACCACAACCTCACTGGCGGGCGCTTCGGAGTTGCAGTCCAGCCGAAGGCACTACCARGGGACCGAGCATGACCATCCCATTTCGTATCCATCACCGCGTCGCGCCCGTGATGCTGGCCGTCGCAACCGCGCTGGGCTTACAGGCGGTACAGGCAGCCACCTGGGTGTACGTGGCCAATGCAGACAGCCAGGATGTGTCGGTGCTGGAGCTGGACCGCGCCGCCGGGACGCTCAAGCCCGTGGACACCACGGCACTGGGCGGCGCTGCCATGCCCATGGCCGTCAGCCCGGACAAGCGCGTGCTCTATGTGGCATTGCGCTCGCAGCCGTTTCGGGTGGTCAGCCTGGCCATTGACCCGGCGAGTGGCAAGCTGCGCAAGCTGGGCGAGGCGCCGTTGGCCGACAGCATGGCCAATATCGACACCGACGCCACCGGGCGCTGGCTGTTCGCAGCCTCCTACCCCGGACACAAGATCACGGTCAATAGCATTGGCAAGGACGGTGTCGTGGGAGCGGTGCAGCAACTCATTCCCACCGCGCCCAACGCGCATGCCATCCATGCGGATGCCGCCAACCGCTATGTCCTGGCGACCAGCCTGGGTGGCGACCACCTGTCGGCATGGAAGTTCGATGCCGAGACGGGCAAGCTCACCGCCCACGAGCCCGCTTTGACGCCCGTGGCGCCCGAAAAGTCCGGCCCCCGCCACTTTGTCTGGAGCGGCGACCAGCGCCACCTGTATCTGCTGGACGAACTGGATGCGGCCGTGCATGTGATGGCCTACGACAAGGAGCGAGGCACGCTGCGCCCGCTGCAGCGCACCACGGCATTGCCCGCAGGTTTTGCGGGCAAGCCCTGGGCCGCCGACATTCACCTATCGCCCGATGGCCGCACGCTGTATGCGTCGGAGCGCACGTCCAGCACGCTGAGCGCATTTCGCGTCGATGCCGCCACCGGGCAGCTGCAGCCCCTGGGGCATGTGCCCACCGAAAAGACGCCGCGCGGTTTTGCAGTGGACGCGTCTGGCCGCTTCCTGATCGCTGCGGGACAGGAGTCGCACCACGTCGCACTGCACCCCATTGACCCCGCGACAGGCCTTCCCGGTGTGCCCACCCGCGTTCCGGTGGGTAAGAACCCCAACTGGATCGAGATCGTCGATATGCCCTGAGCGAGTAAGGGCGCGCGTTCACAGGCTGCACCGACAACACGGCCTCCGCAGGCGCCCTCGCTCGTTGCCCCCTTTTTTCATTGCCCCTAGGAGACAAACACATGCAACGCAGAACCCTAGTCCAATCCGCAGCCCTGGCAGCTGCGGGCGCGCTGATGGCGCTGCCCGCCATGGCCCAGACCACCTGGCCCACGGGCAAAGCCATCAGCTACGTGGTGCCCTTTGCCGCCGGTGGCACCACCGACACCCTGGCCCGTCTGATCGGCCAGCAACTCGGCACAGCCCTGGGCACCACGGTGGTGGTGGAGAACAAGGGCGGTGCTGCTGGCAGCATCGGCTCGGAGGCCGCCGCGCGCTCGGCCCCGGATGGCTTCACTCTGCTGGGTGGCACGGTCAGCTCGCATGCCATCAACATCAGCCTGTACCCCAAGCTGGGTTACGACCCCATCAAGTCGTTCAGCCCCGTCACGCTGATCGGCACCAACCCGGTGGTGCTGGTGGTGTCGGCCAACAGCCCTTATAAAACCCTGAAGGACGTGCTGACGGCCGCCAAGGGCAAGCAGGGCGGCCTGTCGTCTGCGTCCGCCGGCACGGGCAGCTCGCAGCATCTGGCGGTGGAACTGCTGGCCTACAAGTCGGGCGTGAAGTTCACGCACATCCCCTACAAGGGCAGCGGCCCCGCCATCCAGGACGTGATCRGCGGCCAGGTSGACATGATGTTCGACACCACCGTGGTGGCSGSYCCGCACATCCAGAGCGGCAAGCTGCGCGCCATTGCCGTSACSTCGCCCAAGCGCCTGGCCTCSATGCCCGACGTGCCCACGGTSGCGGAGTCCGGCGTGGCCGAACTCAAGGACTTTGAGGTGCAGTCCTGGCAGGCCATCTTTGTGCCGGCGGGCACGCCCACCCCGGTGGTGAGCCGCCTGCACGACGAGATCCGCAAGATCCTCGCCCAGCCCGACATGCAGACCCGCCTCAAAGGTTTTGGCATGGAGCCTGCCGACATGAGCGTGGCCCAGATCGCCACCTTCCAGAAAGCCGAAGTGGACAAATGGGCGCAGGTCATCAAGGCGGCCAATATCAAGGTGGACTGATCGCCCGGCCGATCCTGTTTTCCTCCTGTAGAGACTTGGCGGAACTGCCTTTGGGCCGTTCCGCCTTTTTTATTGCGGGTTGGGCGCTGGCGCGCTGGCGGGGGCGTCCGTCGATGGCGAGCGATGTGCGAGCACGAGATCGGGATGCTGTCCGGTGAGCAACAGAAACATCGCAAACACGGGTCCCTGCATGTTGCGCTCGTCGGTCATGCTCTCCAGCGCCTGCCAGGTGCGCGACTGCACGCCGCCCCGGCTGCCGGTCTGCAGTGGGTAGCCCATGAGTTCGGCAGCTTGCGCCTGGCTGAGCCCGGCTGCAACGCGCGCGGCCTTGAGCTGCTCGCCGGTGGGCACAGGCATCGCAAGGGCCATGACAGAAATGGGTGGCTGGGACATGGTTTGCTATAAAAAAAAGAGCTATCGGTACATAGAGTATGGGCGCTACAGCCCATTTTTACTCAAAAACAGCAGCAGATATCCGGGTGTGGTGCTGGCATATCACTGGACAAAACAGAGAGGTGCCGCGATGCAGGCTGGCGGAGGGCGCTTCTAGAATTTGCTCGCACTTGACGAGCGTCAACACAAACAACAAGCCGCATTCCGAGCGGCATCCGAGGAGGGAGCCATGAGTTACACCATCCAGATCTGGGAGAAGCCCGCCGATTGGCCCTGGCCAGCCACCAAGGCCGAGGCGGACGCGCAGTACGAGCGCGTGGAGGCCGGCCCCCAGGTGCCGATGAACCCCCAATTCACTGCCTGGGCCCGGGCCGTCGAACAGCGCTTTGCCGGGTTCTGGGACATTTACCTCGGTGGTCCTGACATCACCGACCCGACCTTCGGCGTGGGCATCAACACCCGCTTTCCGGATTGGGGTCCGCCGTTTGACGATGGCTGGGAGCAGGCGGCCCGCCTGGGCCTGAATCTGTATGACCGACAAAGTGGCGTGCACTATCTGGCCAATGGCGACACCCCTGAGGAGCCCGACTTGCAGGTGCACCATGCGGTCCGTGCGCGCCAGGCGGGCGATGACGCCAAAGCCTGGGCCGAGTACCGGCGCTGGGCAGCGCGGGGCAACCCCCATGCGCTGTATGCGCTGGGTCGGGCCCTGCGCTTTGGCACCATGGGCCAGCGCAGGCACTTTGACCTGGCGGCTGCACTGCAGCTCATGGGCGCGCACGATGCGGAGACCCGCAAGGACGCCCAAGCCTTCTACGAGCGCTTTCCGGACAAGGCCAAGGCCCGCGTTCAGGCTCTGATGGCACGGCTGACGGCCGCCCCGGGCGAGACACTGCTGCAGATCGTGGACGAAGAGCGCAAGGCAGTCGATGACGCTGTGGCCCGCAGCGAGCAACTGGCCTTGTACTCGCGCAAGCGCATTGAAGCGGCAGACGCCCTGGAGCCCGCAGCGGCCCAGGGCCACGAGGTGGCAGCCTTTCTGCACGCGCTGGAGACCGTGATCGGCTGGGAGCAGCCCAACTACGAGAACGCGCGCTCCTGGTGCCAGCGCGCTGCAGACTGGGACCATGAACCCGCCCAACGCCTGTTGGCCGTGATGTTCGAGCGCGGCTGGGGCGGGCCGGCGGACGCGCAGCAGGCCGCCAAGTGGAACGCCGCCGCGCAAACGCAGCGGCAGCGGGCGCAGCAAAAGCAGCAGGCCCAGCAAGCGTCAGAGTCGCCCGGCGGCCTCAGCCTGGCGCCCATGGCTGCAGCTTCGTCCGCGCCCGGTGCCGCAGCACCCCTGGTGTGGACTGGCAACCCCCTGCGCGACCTGCCGGGCTGGTACGCCCGCGAGGGCGATCCGCACGCCGCTTTCCACCTGGGCACCAGCGACGAGCATGGCCGCTATGGCGGCCCCGTGAACCTGGCCCAGGCCCGCGCCTGGTATGCCCAGGCGGCCGAGGCAGGCCACGCCGACGCCACCTACAACCTGGGCACCTTCATCGAAAGCGGCAAGGGCGGCCCCAAAGATGCCCTGGTGGCCAAGGCGTTGTTCATGCTGGCCAATACGCGGGGCACCACCATGCAGGTGGCCGACCTGCGCATCAAGCCGCAAGAGCAGGGGCCCGTGCGGGCGCTGGTGATGGCACTGCGCGAGCCGGGGCGGCTGCGTGCCGTGCTGCAAGAGCGGGGACTCGCCCCGAATCCTCAGGCTGCTGGTGGGGCCGCCGCGCGGGTGGTGGGCGCAGCGGCAGCGGCGGGTCTGTCCGCAGGTGAATGGGGGCGGGGTGATGGCGCCCCGCCGTCGCCAGGTACAGCCAGGCCGCCAGAGCCACAGACTCCGCGTTCGCAGGCGCCCAGCCCCTCGCGCAGCCGCACAGGCCCGACGCATCGCAGCGAAGAGGGCGACGAGGGCGATGCCCATGAAGATGCCCGCTATGGACGCTCCACCTCCACGTTTGCATGTTTGCAT
>NZ_JBGFFF010000208.1:0-6129 GCF_056175785.1 Acidovorax sp. LjRoot204 | reverse complement strand
AAGCCCTGGCAACGGCCGCCTGACCCACTTCAGGCAAACAGCCCGAACGGCACCTGCCGTTCGCCGTTTGTAACGGGTGCGCTGCCAGCAAAAAAACGGACAAACCGCCTTCGGGCGGTTTTTTCGTTGGGGGTTCAGAACTGCGCCAGGCAGCCTGAAGCGCATCAAAGGGTGGATGGGGAGTGCCCGCTGGCTGCCGGGCGGGCATGCCCCTGCGCAGTGAGGCCTCGGGCCCGACACGGCAGGCAGCGCCGGAAGCCAGACTGTGGCCGGTCAGGGCTTGGCGGGAGGAGGCGGGTCGGGCAGCAGGCAGGCCTCGGCCACCTGCAGGTTGTTGTCGCGGGCGAAATTGATCACGAAGTCCCAGGCCATGGGCTCGTGCCCCTGCAGGTCGCGGTGTACGACCACACATTTCACGCCATTGAGCGTGGTGGGAATGCACCAGGGCGAATAGCTCAGATGGCTGCCTGGCCGGGCTCCACCGGGTCGAAAGCTGCTCATCACCCCGGCCAGCCGCTCGGCCCAGTCGCTGGGACGAAAGGTTTTCCCGTCATGGGTGATGCCCTGGATGAAGACTTCTTTGGAGGAGGGGGAAACCATCGGGGATTGGAGTGGTAGTGAGGGCACAGACGCAGGATCACTGCATGTTGCACCGCAACGCGACATTCTAACTCTTATATAAGAGCTAGCTCCCTAATCCCTCCGGCGCGCTACACATAGGCACCCCGAAGAGGGTAAGAGCCCGGCATTGCAGTGATGCGCAATCGTCAACAGACCGCACCCCTGCTCCCCCTAGAATCGTGACTCGCTTTTTCGCCACCGTACCGTCTGGAGATTTCCGCATGACCGCTTCCATCCCGGCAGCTTCGCCCCACGTGATGAACACCTATGGCCGCGTACCCATCGCGCTGGCCCGTGGGCAAGGCAGCCGCGTGTGGGACGTGAACGGCAAGGAATACCTGGACGGCCTGGGCGGCATTGCCGTGAACACACTGGGCCACAACCATGCCAAGCTGGTGCCCGCGCTGCAGGACCAGATCACCAAGCTGATCCACACCTCCAACTACTACCACTCGCCCCTGCAGGAGCAGCTGGCCGCCAAGCTGGTGGAGCTGTCGGGCATGACCAACGTGTTCTTCTGCAACTCGGGCCTGGAGGCCAACGAGGCGGCCCTGAAGATTGCACGCAAGTTCGGCGTGGACAAGGGCATCGCCAAGCCCGAGATCGTGGTTTACGAAAAGGCCTTCCACGGCCGTTCGATTGCCACCATGTCGGCCACCGGCAACCCCAAGATCTACAGCGGCTTCGGCCCGCTGGTCGAGGGYTTYRTSCGCGTGCCGCTSAACGACATCGARGCCMTCAAGMARGCCACCGAAGGCAACCCCAACGTGGTGGCCGTGTTCTTCGAGACCATCCAGGGCGAGGGCGGCATCAACCCCATGCGCGTGGAATACCTTCAGCAGCTGCGCAAGCTGTGCGACGAGCGCGGCTGGCTGATGATGATYGACGAAGTGCAGTGCGGCATGGGCCGCACCGGCAAGTGGTTTGCSCACCAGTGGGCCGGCATCGTGCCCGACGTGATGCCCCTGGCCAAGGGCCTGGGCTCGGGCGTGCCGATTGGCGCGGTGGTGGCCGGCCCCAAGGCCGCCAACGTGCTGCAGCCCGGCAACCACGGCACCACCTTTGGCGGCAACCCGCTGGCCATGCGCGCCGGGGTCGAAACCATTCGCATCATGGAAGAAGACGGCCTGCTGCAAAATGCCACCACGGTGGGTGAGCACCTCAAGGCGGCACTGCAGCGCGAGCTGGGCGGCCTGCCCGGTGTGAAGGAGATCCGGGGCCAGGGCCTGATGCTGGGCATCGAGCTGAACAAGCCCTGCGGCGCCCTGATCGGCCGTGCGGCCGAGGCAGGCCTCTTGCTGTCGGTGACGGCCGACAGCGTGATCCGCCTGGTGCCGCCGCTGATCCTCACCACCGCCGAAGCCGACGAAATCGTCGCCAAGCTGACCCCGCTGGTCAAAGCCATCCTGGCTGAATGAAGAATAGCCCCACTGCCATGACGACGCTGAAACATTACCTGCAGTTCACCGACCTCTCCGCCGACGAATACGCCTACCTGTTCGAGCGCGCCGCGCTCATCAAGAAGAAGTTCAAGGCCTACGAAAAGCACCACCCGCTGGTGGACCGCACGCTGGCCATGATCTTCGAGAAGGCCAGCACCCGTACGCGCGTGAGCTTTGAGGCGGGCATGTACCAGCTCGGCGGCAGTGTGGTGCACCTGACCACGGGCGACAGCCAGCTGGGCCGCGCCGAGCCCATCGAGGACAGCGCCAAGGTCATCAGCCGCATGACCGACCTGGTGATGATCCGCACGTATGAGCAGGCCAAGATCGAGCGTTTTGCCGCCAACTCGCGCGTGCCCGTGATCAACGGTCTGACCAACGAATACCACCCCTGCCAGATCCTGGCGGACATCTTTACCTTCATCGAACACCGTGGCTCGATCCAGGGCAAGACGGTGGCCTGGGTGGGCGACGGCAACAACATGGCCAACACCTGGCTGCAGGCGGCATCGCTGCTGGGCTTCAAAGTGCATGTGAGCACGCCACGCGGCTACGAGGTGGATGAAAAATTGGCCGCTGGTGCCCATGGAATCAGCGCTGACAGCTATCAATTCTTCAGCAACCCCATGGAAGCCTGCCGGGGCGCAGACCTGGTCACCACCGACGTGTGGACCAGCATGGGCTACGAAGCCGAGAACGAAGCGCGCAAGAAGGCCTTTGCCGACTGGTGCGTGGACACCGAAATGATGGCTGCGGCCCAGCCCGACGCCCTCTTCATGCACTGCCTGCCCGCGCACCGGGGCGAAGAGGTCGAGGCGGATGTGATCGACGGGCCGCAGTCGGTGGTGTGGGATGAGGCAGAGAACAGGATGCACGTGCAGAAGGCACTGATGGAGTACCTGCTGCTGGGCAAACTGGCCTAAAAGCCCCCATGCCCTGGCGCCGCCAGCCCGCTCACAGCGCCGAATTGCTGGCGCACTGGCAGGCCCTGGGCCAAGCGCTGGGGCGCGACACGCCCGCCTGGCGGGCCGAGGGCCGGCGCCTGCTGCGCAGCTGGGCCCGCTGGCCCCGCGCCTACCATGACACCACGCATCTGCGGGCCTGCCTGCGGCACCTCCAGGCAGTGCAGGACCAGCAGCCCGGAGCGCTTCACAACCCCCCTGCTGTGGCCCTCGCCCTTTGGTACCACGACGCCATCTACTGGCCGTGGAGCGGACACAACGAGGCGCGCAGCGCCGACTGGGCGCGACAGTTCCTGCTGGGCCAAGGGCTGCCCACCACGCTGGCCGAAACCGTGCGCCAGCATGTGATGGACACCCGCCACACCCCGGACCCGCTCACCGGCGATGCGCTGTGGGTGGTAGACATCGACCTCGCCATCCTGGGCCAGAGTGACGCGGTGTACCGACAGTTCGAACGCAACGTGCGGCGTGAATACTTTTTTGTGCGCTGGCCGCGTTATGTGGCGGGGCGCAGCGCAGTGCTGCGAGGCTTTCTGGACCGCCCGCACATCTATGGCACAACCTACTTTGCGCAACGCTGCGAGGCCCAGGCGCGCGTCAACCTGCAACAGGCGTTGAGCGCGCTGGGCCAAGGCCAGCTGTACCAGTAGACAATTTGAGTCAAAACGGCCTGTAGCGCTAGTGAATCATGCGCCAGCAGCTATATAAAATATAGCAACTACTGAGAAGCAGGCCCGCGACGGACGGGTATGGCCACGGGCTTTTCAGCGGCCGCCGCGGACGGCGCCGCGCAACTGCCGCAGCTGCTGCACCCACCATCGCCTCCCCCACAGCCTGGCGACTGGACGAGCCCCGGGTGGACCTTGCCCAACCCCCGGCGCCAGCGCCAGGGCAGATACCGCCAGAGCACATAGAGCGCTGCGGCAAGGACGATCAGACCGACCATGAGTTGCTGGACCATCACACCGTTTCCCCTCAGCCGCCGCCCAGCGCCAGCGCCACGCGGTAGGTCACAAAGCTGGCCGCATACGCCATGGCAAACAGGTACCCCACCATGAGCAGCGGGTAGCGCCAGCCATTGGTCTCACGCCGCACGGCGGCGATGGTGGAGATGCACTGGGGCGCAAACACATACCAGGCCATCAGCGACAGCGCGGTAGCCAGCGACCACGAGCCCGCAATCAACGACCCCAGCTGGCTGGCCACCTCGTCGCCCGTGGCGGACAGCGCGTACACCGTGCCCAGCGCACTCACCGCCACCTCGCGGGCCGCCATGCCGGGCACCAGCGCAATGGCAATCTGCCAGTTGAAGCCAATGGGCGCGACGATGACCTCGAGCAGGCGGCCCAGCTGGCCGGCCAGGCTGTAGGTGATGGCAGGCTGTGTGGCGCCTTCCGGCGCACCGGGGTAGGTGGACAGGAACCACAACAACACCGTGACTGCCAGGATGATGCCGCCCACCCGCTTGATGAAAATCACCGCCCGCTCGTACAGGCCGTAGGCCAGGCCCCGCACGCTGGGCCAGCGGTACGCGGGCAGCTCCATCATCAGCGGCGTGGCCCGTGTATCGCTGCGGGCCAGCTTGGCCACCGCCGCCACGGCCATGGCGCTGACGATGCCCGCCACATACAGGGCGAACAGCACCACACCCTGCAGGTTGAACACCCCCGCCACCGTGCGCTCGGGGATGAAGGCAGCGATCAGCAGCGCATACACCGGCAGGCGCGCCGAGCAGGTCATGAGCGGCGCGATCATGATGGTCACCAGCCGGTCGCGCCAGTGGGTGATGGAGCGCGTGGCCATCACGCCCGGCACGGCACACGCAAAACTCGACAGCAGCGGAATGAACGAGCGGCCCGACAGGCCCACCGTGCCCATCACGCGGTCCAGCAAGAACGCCGCACGCGGCAGATAGCCCGAGTCCTCCAGCGCCAGGATGAACAGGAACAAGAACAGGATCTGCGGCAAAAACACCAGCACCCCACCCGCGCCCGCCAGCACCCCGTCGGTCAGCAGGCTGCGCAAGGGGCCGTCGGCCATGTGGGCGTTGACCAGGGCCGCCAGCCAGCCCACGCCATCTTCAATCCATGACTTGGGAAGCTCGGCCCAGCTGAACACCGCCTGGAACATCAGGAACAGCGTGGCGGCCAGGATCAGCAGGCCCCACACCGGGTGCAGCACCACTGCATCGATGCGGTCGTCAGTCCGCAGGCTGACCACCGGCACGCGCACAGCCCGGTCCAGAATGCGCCGCACCTCCTGGTGGGTGCGGATCACGTCGTTCTGCGCCTCCAGGTCGCTCGCATCCAGGCGCGCCGCCGCATCGGGCGCCACCACCGGGCGCTGCAGCTGCTGCAGGTTGGCGCCATCCAGCCACTGCACCAGCTCCTGGGCGCCGTTGCCGCGCACGCCCACGGTGGCCAGCACAGGCATGCCCAGCTCGCGCGACAACGCCTCGCGGTCGATGGCGATGCCCTGGCGCTCGGCCACGTCCATCATGTTGAGCACCAGCACCATGGGCAGGCCCAGGGCGCGCGCCTCCAGCACCAGGCGCAGGTTCAGGCGCAGGTGGGTGGCGTCGGTCACGCAGACCAGCACATCGGGCACGGGCTCACCCGCGCGGCGCCCGCGCACGATGTCGCGGGTGATGGCCTCGTCCACGCTGTGTGCATGCAGGCTGTAGGCACCCGGCAGGTCCAGCACGCGCACGCGGCGGCCGGCGGCGGTCTGCAGCAGGCCTTCCTTGCGCTCCACCGTCACGCCCGCGTAGTTGGCCACCTTCTGGCGTGCGCCGGTGAGCAGGTTGAACAGCGCGGTCTTGCCGCAGTTGGGGTTGCCCAGCAGCGCCACGCGCAGGGGCGCATCGGCGGCGGTGGGCTGCACAGTAGCCTGGGCGTTCATGCCAGCTCCTTGGCAGACAGGCTGGTGTCATCCAGCGGCTGCACCTGCACCATGGAGGCCTCCTGGCGGCGCAGCGCAAACGTGGCCTGCCCCACCCGCACCGCGATGGGATCGCCGCCCCAGCCGCCGCGTGCGACCACCTGCACGGTTTCACCGGGCAGGAAGCCAATCTCCAGCAAGCGCAACAGCATGCTGTGCTCTTG
>NZ_JBGFFF010000207.1:0-6173 GCF_056175785.1 Acidovorax sp. LjRoot204 | reverse complement strand
GGGCCGCATCACGCAGGAAGACGTCCAGGGCTTCACCAAGGCCGTGATGAGCGGCCAGGCCAGCACCAAGGCATCGGCCGCCAAGGCGCCGGCTGGCGGCGGCAGCGCGGATGGCGCTGCACTGGGCCTCATTCCCTGGCCCAAGGTCGACTTCACGAAGTTCGGCGCGGTCGAGCGCAAGGACCTGTCTCGCATCAAGAAGCTCAGCGGCGCCAACCTGCACCGCAACTGGGTGATGATTCCGCACGTCACCAACAACGACGAGGCCGACATCACCGAGCTCGAGGCCTTCCGCGTCTCCACCAACAAGGAGAACGAGAAGTCGGGCATCAAGGTCACGATGCTGGCCTTCGTGATCAAGGCGGTGGTGGCGGCGCTGAAGAAATTCCCCGACTTCAACGCCAGCCTCGATGGCGACCAGCTGGTCTACAAGCAGTACTTCCACATCGGCTTTGCGGCCGACACGCCCAACGGKCTCGTKGTGCCGGTCATCCGCGACGCTGACCAAAAGGGCATCGTCCAGATCTCGCAAGAGATGGGCGACCTGGCCAAGAAGGCGCGCGACGGCAAGCTCGGCCCTGCCGACATGACCGGCGGCTGCTTCTCCATCAGCTCCCTGGGCGGCATTGGCGGGCGTTACTTCACGCCCATCATCAACGCCCCCGAAGTCGCCATCATGGGCGTGTGCAAGAGCAGCATCGAACCGAAGTGGGACGGCAAGCAGTTCGCACCGCGCCTCATGTTGCCCCTGTCGCTCAGCTGGGATCACCGCGTGATCGACGGCGCCGCTGCTGCACGCTTTAACGTGTACTTTGCCTCGCTGCTGGCGGACTTCCGCCGCATCGTGATGTAACGAAAGGGCAAGACACACCATGGCAATCATCGACATCAAGGTGCCCGACATCGGCGACTTCGCCGAAGTGGCCATCATCGAAGTGCTGGTCAAACCCGGCGACACCATCAAGGCCGAGCAGAGCCTGATCACCGTGGAGTCCGACAAGGCCTCCATGGAGATCCCGTCCAGCCATGCTGGGGTTGTGAAGGAGCTGAAAGTGAAGCTGGGCGACAAGATCGCCGAAGGCTCGGTGGTGCTGACGCTGGAAGTGCAGGGCGCAGGCGCAGCCGCTCCAGCGCCTGCCGCATCTCCAGCGCCTGCAGTTTCAGAGCAGAAACCGGCTGAAGCGCAGGTAAATAATGCGCCGGCAGCTATCAATCCAGTAGCATCCAGCTTTGCTGGCTCCGCTGATCTGGACTGCGACGTGCTCGTGCTCGGCGSCGGYCCCGGCGGCTACWSSGCSGCCTTCCGYGCGGCCGACCTGGGCCTCAAGGTCGTSMTSRTCGARCGCTACGCCACCCTGGGCGGCGTGTGCCTGAACGTGGGCTGCATCCCCTCCAAGGCGCTGTTGCACGTTGCGGCCGTCATGGACGAAGTCAGCCACATGGCCGACTTGGGTGTGGACTTTGGCGCGCCCACCGTCAACATCGACAAGCTGCGTGGCCACAAAGAGAAAGTCATCGGCAAGCTCACCGGCGGCCTGGCCGCCATGGCCAAGATGCGCAAGGTGACCACCGTGCGTGGCTACGGTGCCTTTGTCGGTGCCAACCACCTCGAAGTGGAAGAAACCACCGGCACCGCGCAGGAGAAGACGGGCACCAAGAAAGTCATCGCTTTCAAGAAGGCCATCATCGCCGCTGGTAGCCAAGCCGTGCGCCTGCCCTTCATGCCCGATGATCCACGCGTGGTCGACTCCACCGGCGCCCTGGCGTTGAAGGAAGTGCCCAAGCGCATGCTCATTCTGGGCGGGGGCATCATCGGCCTCGAAATGGGCACCGTGTACAGCACGCTGGGCGCGCGCMTCGAYGTGGTCGARATGMTSGACGGCCTSATGCAGGGYGCCGACCGCGACCTCGTSAAGRTCTGGCAGAAGATGAACGCSMMGCGYTTYGACAAYATCATGCTCAAGACCAAGACGGTGGGYGCCRAGGCCACACCCGAAGGCATCGAGGTGACGTTTGCCGCGGCGGAAGAGGGCGGCACTGCCCCGGCACCCCAGGTGTACGACCTCGTGCTGCAGGCCGTGGGCCGCASKCCCAACGGCAAGAAGATCGCYGCCGAMAAGGCCGGCGTGGCCGTGACGGACCGTGGCTTCATCAACGTCGACATCCAGATGCGCACCAACGTGCCGCACATCTTCGCCATCGGCGACATCGTGGGCCAGCCCATGCTGGCGCACAAGGCGGTGCATGAAGCGCACGTGGCGGCTGAAGTCATCGCCGGTGAACTGCAAGGCAACAAGGAGCTGGCCGCGGCCGCCTTCAACGCCCGCGTGATCCCGAGCGTTGCCTACACCGACCCCGAAGTGGCTTGGGTGGGCCTGACCGAAGACCAGGCCAAGGCCSARGGCATCAAGGTCAAGAAGGGCCTGTTCCCSTGGRCSGCMTCSGGCCGCGCCATCGCCAACGGCCGCGACGARGGCGTSACCAAGCTGCTGTTCGACGACTCGCCCGAAGCCCATGGCCACGGCAAGATCCTGGGSGGCGGCATGGTCGGCACCCATGCSGGCGACATGATYGGSGAGATTGCSCTGGCCATCGAGATGGGAGCCGACGCGGTGGACATCGGCAAGACCATCCACCCGCACCCCACGCTGGGCGAAAGCATCGGCATGGCGGCGGAGATTGCCCACGGGTCTTGCACGGACGTGCCACCACAGAAGAAGTGATCCGATGATTCGCTGAGAACGCTGCCGGTTCGGTCGCTGGCCGCGCAAGCCCAGAGGGGGTTGCGCGGCCTTTTCATTTTCTGGCGTGCATGCGGGCAAGCACGAGCCCACAGTGGCTGCGTGCTCTGGAGTGGTTGCGCTAAGTCTGCACAGGGTCTGCATGGGCATCTTAGAGCCTGTGACTTTTTGTTACTGTGGGCATCAAGTTTGCTAAGGGGTCACTACGAATCACTCTTTTGGTGAGACCCTGCATGAAACAAAATGCCTCGTTAGGTTCACATTTCTTCGTCTGGGGCCTTGTCTGCGCGTCCAGCTTTGTGGTGCTGGCTGCCAGCGCCTGGAGCTTGCACAGTGATCTGCAAGTTGCTCCCAGCGCGTCTGATGCCGCCTGGCAACGCTTGATGTGGCTTCTGTTGGCTGCGGCGGTGCTTGTCGGCGTCGCCTTGGTTCGTCTCCATCGGTCCGTAGCTCGCCAGTTGGGTGGCAGTCCCGACGCGTTGAACGAACACATCGCCCATTTGAGCGCCGGCCAATTAATGGCCTCCACCGCAACGCAGAGAACCGAATCCAGCAGTGCCCTAGCGGCAATTCATGCGCTGCGCGACTCGCTGGCTGAAAAAATCGGGCTATTACGGCAAGAGGCCGAAACGGTGGCTGTGGAATCGGTCACTTTTTCGTCCAATAACCTGGATCTGGCCACCAATATGTCGCAGCAGACCGAGTTGCTGCAGCAAAGCAGATCCCACATTGGTAGCCTGATCGACACAGTCAAACAAGCGGGCAGCAGGACCGCAGACTCTCAAAAGTCGGTGCGTTTCGCCTCCGATATTGCGACCCGAGGTAATGAGGTGGTCAGCAAGATGACCAACACCATGGATGCCCTGAGTGAATCCTCGGGAAAGATCGAGGAGATCATTGGTGTCATTGATGGCATTGCATTCCAGACCAACATCCTGGCGCTCAATGCAGCGGTGGAGGCTGCACGCGCGGGCGAACAGGGCAAGGGTTTCGCGGTGGTGGCTTCAGAGGTGCGCACGCTGGCCCAGCGCTCCGCGAGTGCGGCGAAGGAGATCAAGACCCTGATTGCGGGCTCTGTGGAGAAGATTGCGCAGTCTGCCAAGCTGGCCGACCAGGTGGCGAACTCCATGGACGAGATCAACGCCAGCTCGCAGCAAGTCACCCAGATCATGGAAGAGATAGCTGCGGTCACCCAGCAGCAGGAGCGCGATATTTCCCAACTGAGCGGCTCGCTGGACCACCTGGATGTCGTGACCGAACGTTATGCCGAGCTCCTGCACGATGCCAGCGTGCATGCGGAAACCCTGCAGACCCGGGCTGCCGGGCTGCGCTACGCGGCAGCTGCATTCCGCGTGGCCGGCCTTCCTCCGGCCAATGCGCTGCCAGAGCTGCCCATCGCACGGGCCAGCGAGCGGCAAGTAGCCCGTCCCGCAGCGGCACTGCGCATTCGGCAAGAGTCCAAGGAATTGGCTGGGCAGCTCTCGCGCGGCGTGCAGCTCATCGTCGGCACGGCGCACGAACCCCCGCTGAACTACACCGATGCCGCCAACAAGCAGGACGCGAGCGGTGCGGATGTCAAAGGTTTTTCCCCTGATGTAGTGCGCGAGATTCTGGCTCGCACCGGGCATCAGGCACAGGTGCGCATCACCTCCTGGGAGCGCAGTTACGCCGCGCTGCAGACCGAGCCCAATGCCGTACTGTTCACCATGGCGCGCACACCCAGCCGCGAAAACCAGTTCCACTGGGTCGGCCCGCTGGTTCACAGCAACGCTGTGCTGTTTGTCAAGAAGGGGAGCGGCGTCACCGTCAAGAGCTTGTACGAGGCGCGCAAGCTCCCCAGCATCGCGGTCATCAAGGGGGATTCCAAAGAGGAGTTCCTCAGGGGCAAGGATTTTCGCAACCTGGACTACTCGCCAGACTGGGCTACCGCATTCCGCAAGCTGCTCGAAGGCAAGGTCTCCGCATTGGTCATGACCGACATGGATCTGCCCACCACCGCTCGCGATGCAGGTCTGGACCCGGCCGACTTCGAGCCGGTCTACGAACTCTTTGTGAATCGCCTGTACATAGGCATGTCCAAACGCACAGACCAGGCTGTGGTGCGCAGCTGGCAAGACGCGCTGGACGCCATGAAGCGTGATGGCACCTTCCTCCGTCTGGCAGAACAGTGGTCAAGACATTGGGGCGCCCAATGGGTGGTGCGCGACGGAGCGGTGCAAGCGCAGTGAGTCGCCCCGGCTTCACTTGACGCCTTCGATCGAACTGGCGGTACAGCAGCGGCGCTGGCCGCATGGGAGCCCGGTGGCTTGGCTTTGCGAGGGAACGAGGGCGTGGTGTGACCCTGGGCCGGCGGCCGACGATCGGGCGCACTTCCAATATGGGCGAAAATAGGGGGGTTTCCGTCGTCAGTCCCCGCCGGTCATCGGTTCGGCCCGGCCTGTTTTTTCACTGCTCCTTTTTGCTTGTCCATGCAAGACGTAACTTCCTCCAAGATCTCTGTCGAGAAGATCGGCGGCACTTCCATGACCGCCTTTGGCGATGTGCTGCGCCACATCGTGCTGCACGACCCCAAGCGCATTAACGGCCGGATCTACGTGGTGTCCGCCTATTCGGGTGTGACGAACCAGCTGCTGGAGCACAAGAAGACGGGCGAGCGCGGCATCTATGCCCTGTTTGCCGAAGGCAAGGGTTACCAAGATGCGTTGACCCAACTGGCGGTCAGCCTCAAAAAGCTGAACGCCGGCTACGCTGACCTGGGGTTGCCGCTGGATGTGGCCGATGCCTTCATCGACCAGCGCATTGGCCAGGCGCGTGAATATCTGAACGCCATGCAGCACGTGCTGGCCAGCGGCTATCTCAGCCGCAAGGATGTGTTGCTCGCGGCGCGCGAAGTGCTGGCCTCGATTGGCGAGTCGCACAGCGCGTTCAACTCGGTCGAAATCCTCAAGGCCAATGGCGTGAATGCCATGCTGATGGACCTGGCCGGTTTTGACGACAACGAAGCCTGGACGATTGACGAGCGCATTGCCAACAGCTTTAAGGGCATCGACCTGAGCGACAAGGTGGTGGTGGCCACCGGCTACACCAAGGGCACCGAAGGCATCATGCGCGAGTTTGACCGGGGCTACTCCGAGGTCACTTTCAGCAAGATCGCCGTGGAAGTGCGCCCCGCAGAGGCCGTGATCCACAAGGAATTCCACCTGTCTTCTGCCGACCCCAACCTCGTGGGCCTGGAAAACGCCATCGTGGTGGGCGCCACCAACTACGACGTGGCCGACCAGCTGGCCGATGTGGGCATGGAAGCCATCCACCCCAAGGCCGCCAAGCCCATGGAGCTGGCCGGCATCCCGATCCGCCTGAAAAACACCTTTGAGCCC
Organism: Acidovorax sp. LjRoot204; assembly: GCF_056175785.1. Lineage (NCBI taxonomy): Bacteria > Pseudomonadati > Pseudomonadota > Betaproteobacteria > Burkholderiales > Comamonadaceae > Acidovorax > Acidovorax sp. LjRoot204. Next base: position 55 of record NZ_JBGFFF010000207.1, on the reverse strand, counting down.
GACCACCCCGGCACGCTGATCACCAAGGACTTCGTGGGTGAGCGCGCGCGTGTGG
>NZ_JBGFFF010000206.1:0-6307 GCF_056175785.1 Acidovorax sp. LjRoot204 | reverse complement strand
CCTGTGATGTTCGAACTGGAGCTTGACGCCGTGCTGCAGCGTGTGGTGCCTCAGTTCAAGCAGGTGACCAAACACCAGGCTGTCGAACGAGATTTGGCCGTGGTGGTGGCAGAGCGCGTGACGCACGCCGACATCATGGGTGCGGTAGAGCAGGCCGTTCCGGGTGGCATGCTCCGCTCTGCCGTGCTGTTTGACGTGTATCGGCCCAAGGCGCTGCGGGCGGGCGAAGAGGCGCCTGCGGGTGGCTTGGCCCCCGGCGAGAAGAGCCTGGCCGTGCGCCTCACTCTGGGGCGCGATGAAGCCACGCTTACTGAGGCAGAAATCGACGCAGCGATGCAATCCGTGATCACTCAGTTGACGCAGCGCACGGGCGCCCGTCTGCGGGTGTGATGATGTCCAAGGGGAGTGACGAGCCATGATCGAATTCGCAGTTGAAAGCCTGGAAACACCGGCACTGACCAAGGCGCAGTTGGCGGATCTGTTGTTCGATCAGATCGGCTTGAACAAGCGCGAGTCCAAGGACATGATCGATGCCTTCTTCGACTTGATTGCCCAAAGCCTTGTCGAAGGCAAGGACGTGAAGCTTTCGGGGTTTGGTAACTTTCAGATCCGGACCAAGGCTCCCCGTCCCGGGCGCAATCCCCGCACGGGCGAGGCCATACCCATCAAGGCGCGTCGCGTGGTGACTTTCCATGCCAGCAGCAAGCTCAAGGAGCAGATTCAGACGGCCGCTGTTGCGTGAGTTTGTGCTGTTTTTGTTGCCAAGATGTTCTTGGTGGCTGGCGGTACAGGCTGGTCTGCAGTACGCTTGAAAGCTTTCCCGTTTGAACACGCATCTCATGGGCACCACCCTCCCTTCCATTCCCGCCAARCGMTACTTCACSATTGGTGAGGTKGSSGAGCTKTGCGGCGTCAARCCGCAYGTKYTGCGYTAYTGGGAGCAGGAGTTCACGCAGCTGCGGCCCATGAAGCGGCGTGGCAACCGGCGTTAYTACCAGCACCATGAGGTGCTSATGATYCGCCGCATCCGTGATCTGCTGTACGACCAAGGCTTCACCATCAGTGGAGCGCGCAATCGTCTGCAAGAGCTTGCACATGCTGCGCGAGAAGTTGTTGGGTCCGACGAGGCTTCTCTATCGCAGGACGCAGAGCCACCCAGCATGCTGGTGGACAGCGCGCGCGACCTTTCCATCGTTGCTGCGGGCTTCTCCCTGGACTCCAATGCAGTGCGCCAAGAATTATTTGAAATTCGTGCGCTACTTTCTCTGAACTGAGCTTTTTTCTGCATATAATCTAAGTCTTGTCGGCGTGTAGCGCAGCCTGGTAGCGCACTTGCATGGGGTGCAAGGGGTCGCGAGTTCGAATCCCGCCACGCCGACCATTGATAGCAAAAGCCCAGAGCCGAAAGGTTCTGGGCTTTTTTGCTTTTCTCCTCCGCTGGTTTTAACGGCGTCAGCGTTGCGGTTCGGTGGTGGGGCATCGCTCCATGCACACACTGTGCCTGCGTGCCGTGCGTGCGGCGACTTCAGACGCCCTTGCCGGTGACATTGGCCATGCAGTGATCGCGGGGCCTGGGAGGGGCGCAACAACACGCCCACGATGGGCATGGAGACCTTCATGATTGATGGCTTGGTAGCCGGACGGCTTTACGGTGAGGCGGAGCGCCGCACGGACAAAGCGGGCAAGGCCTACACACTGGCGAAGGTGAGAGCCAGCACGGCAGAGGGCGAAGTGCTTTTCATCAACGTCATCGCCTTTGACGAGGGTCTCTGCGCGTCGCTTCACCACTTGCACGACGGTGATTCGGTGGCGCTTTCCGGCAGCTTGAATCCTCGTGTCTGGACGGACAAACAAGGCAACGCGAGGCCCGCGCTGGATATGGTGGCACACCGGTTGATCAGCCTGCCGCTCTCTGGCATCGAGCAGTAGGCATATGCAGCGCAAGCTGTGCCATGGGATGACACGCGCAGCAGGGCGCGCCCACAAGCGCACCCGGACCAGGCGCTGTACCTAGCCTGTCTTGCGAGGGTTGCCTTTGGGCGTGGGCGCAAAGCCCAATGCCTTGAGCTCATCCTCGCTCATGTGTAGCTCTGTCAATTCGGGCTGGCGCGCCTCGATGGCTCGGCGCCGCTCGAAATTGGTGGGAGGACCTTTTTCTTCCTGGCGGCGATCCTTGCCAGTGCGGCGGTCCATGCTGCCTCTGCGTTCGACACTCATGATGGTGCTGGTAGTGGAGGTGTGAGACTTTGGTGTGCGGCCTGTTGCCAGTTGACCGGGCAACCTGTGGTGGCAAGCTGAAGCGCCAGTCTGCATCAGTTGCCAATGTTTGCAAATACCTAAGCTGCCATCTGGCGGATGCAACACATGCCCGACACCATTGTTGACGATGGCGGTGGGCTCACCGAGTGGCGGCGTTTCCTGTTGGCAATGCTGTATCGCATGTTCCGGCAGTGGGTTGATCTGCGCCTGGTCGCACCGCCAGTTCCTGTTATCCAGCGGTGGGCTGGGTTGTTGCTCCGGAGCGGCCAATGAAAAAGCCCTGACTCTTGCGAATCAGGGCTTTTCATTTGGTGCCGGAGAGATGAATCGAATACCCGACCTTCTCATTACGAATGATGTGTTCAATGCGTTGATATGTATTCCAAATGGTATTGATATTCATATAAAACAACAACTTACGCAGATGTGTCGCTCTTTGTACTTGTCGCTGTGTTGATCCGAATGCATCAAAATGCACCGTGTCAGTCTGTAAAATGTCTGTAAATTTATACGGACGATGACTTCATGGCACGACCAAGCAAAAACGCCCCTATCGACTTCAGCGAGCCCCAGGACTTAACCCACGGCCTACTTGAGCGTGCCGCGTGTCCACCAGACAAAAAGTTTGTTCTTGTCAGGGACGCCGAAAAGAGAGGGCTGCGCCTCAGGGTGACTATTGCTGGCGGAAAGCACTGGCAGTTTGAGACCAGGGTCAAGGGAAGGCTTTTTACCCGAGCTCTTGGTGAGTGGCCCACCATTTCGATAGCTGATGCCCGAGCGGAAGCGCACCGTCTTCGCGGGCTTACCGAGCAAGGGGTGGACCCCAGGATTGGCGAAGCCGAGAACGCAGCCCGGAAAGCAAAGACCCTCCAGGAAGCAACGGAGCAGGCTGCAGCTCAATCCACATTGGTGGGCGATGTGTGGCCGGTTTACCTGATGCAGGGCAAGCCCAAGCGCAAGGAAGGGTGGAAGCCGCGGTACCTCGCCGACCTTCATGCGATGGTGGCCCCCGGCGGGGCGAAGAAGAAGCGGGGCCCTGGCTTGACCAAGGCAGGGCCTTTACACCCGCTGATGGGGCGGCCCCTTGCATCCATCGATGCAGATGTACTCCTGGCTTGGTACGAGTCAGAGGCACTTCGTGGACGACACCAGGCTGCCCGAGCTTTTTCGATATTTAGGGGCTTTCTTCGTTGGTGCTCCGCACGGCCTGATTTCCGGCGGCTTGTTAATCGTGATGCAAGTCGCTCAGCCGCAATATTGGAAAACCTCCCTCCAGTGACTCGTCGTACTGATGTGCTAGGTGCCGCACAAGTGGCACCATGGTGGTCTGCGGTGGAACAGCTCCCCAACCGAACAGCGGCTAGGTATCTTCAGGCGTTGCTCTTGACGGGTATTCGCAAGGAAGCAGTCGCCGCACTGAAGTGGGAAGACGTGGATTTCCGTTGGCAGAAGGTCACTTTTGCAGACAAGGTGGGGGGGCCAAAGACCCTTCCGCTGACGCCATACTTGGCAAAACTACTGAGCGCTCAGCCAAAAATTAACGAATACATCTTTGCAAGCACCGGAAAGCGTGGGCATATTGTTGATGCCAGAGCCAGCCTTTCAAAAGCACTCAAGACTGCTGAGATTGGCTACCTTACACCGCATGGCCTTCGGCGAGCGTACAAACAGCGTGGACGCAGCGTTGCCCCACACGGGGCCGTTGATCAGATGCAGTTGCACCAACCTTCAGGAACGGCCGATGGCTATGCCATTTTGCCGCTCGACGATTTGAGGCCATTCGCTGAAACCATCGAAAGTCATATCCTCAAGCTCGCGGGTCTGCTTGATGCTGGCGCCGAGGATTTAGAGGCACGTCGCACATAGACCTAGAATCTGGCGGGGTCGCTTAGTCACTTGTGGCGTGCGAGCCTCCTTCCAGGCGCAGACCGCAATGGCTCAGCCAGTTTTTGGTATCGATACCGGCACACGGGCGTTCGTCGCGACAAGCCTGAAGGATATGGCTGCCTCATGGACGGAGCACGCAGAGACAACCGAATCGGTCAGCATGCAATCTAGCTCCGGGGATGTATATTGGGTCCGTAGGAAACGGAGTTGGAGTTTTTTTGCATATTACCCAGTTGCACCAGGTAGGCGAGTCAGTCATGTTGTCGATCCCTCAGTCGTTCCTCGACCAGCTGAAGCTGGACGCCGGAGCGCACGTCGAGATCACCATCGACCAACGTCGTCTAATCATTAAACCCGTGCCGCTTCCTCGCTACACGCTCGACGAGCTTAGCGCCTCGACCGATCCTGCAGCATTGGCGGCCATCAATGCGGCCAGTAAGAAGGACATCTGGATGACCGGCGGGCCGGTGGGGAGAGAGCTGCTGTGAACTTTAGAGAAGGGTCCAGCTTTGCATGAGCACTCCACAGACTGCTCCTGAAGCCCGCGTTGCGGTGCTTGTTGACTGCGACAACACCTCACCTGAAATTCTTGAATACGCACTACGCGTCGTCGCCCAGTTTGGTAGGGTGGTACTGCGCCGTGGATATGGCAATCACACAACCCTAACGAACAAATGGCAGGAGGCGCTTGTCCGCCTTGCGTTCACGCCGTGCCTGCAGTACCAATACGCAGCTGGTAAAAACACATCGGACATCGCCCTGGCGCTAGATGCCATGGAAGCGATGTTCGATCAGCGGGCCGATACGTACTGCCTGGTCACCAGCGACTCAGACTTTGCCTACCTTTGCCGTAAGTTGCGCGAGCGTGGCGCAACTGTATTTATCGTCGGGGAATCCAAATCTCCAGACGCGCTGCGAAACGCAAGTGACCAGTTTTTTGAGTGGGTCCGGCCGGACACTCCTGTGCTGCCAAGCACAGAGTCTTCATCGCAAAGCGCCAATGATTCATCATCGACCAACGGCTCAGTGTCAAAAGTTGAGCAGCCCAAGTCCCCTGTCAAACGACGGCCACGATTTGTTGTTGAAGCGGTGACTCTTTTGGCGAGCGACACTTCTGAAGGCAAGGTGCATCTTGGTCCGTTGGGCCAGTACCTAAAACGCATGGACCCAGCGTTTTCTCCAAAAGTCTACGGTCATTCGGGCTTGGTAGACATGCTTCGTACCTATGACCTGCTGGCTGTGCAACAAGAGGCAGGTGGGCATTGGACAGTGCGTCTGGCATCTTTACCTGCTTTGGAAGCCGCGGCGATGACTTCCGAGATTGAGAAGGGATCTGCGCAAGGTCCGTGTTTTTTGTAACTGATTGCTCGGAGCTGAATCAGCTTCAACCTGAGTTTGTCCGCCAAGGTACTTCGAGTAGCCGAGACCGGGGCGCCCTTTGTTCGCGTCCGAGAGATCTTCACCAAATGACTGCGAGTCTAGATGCCCTTCACCACCGATGACCTCGACAAGGCATATCGAAAGCTGAAGAGCCTTGTCTACTATGACAAGACTGACCTTCGACTTCGCGCTCGCTTGGCTGCGTTTGAGTGCGCAGAGGACTTCGAGGCGCGGCTGGAGGTCGTGCGTGACGTGTTGAATAGCGAGTCGCCTTCAAAGAGCCGTCGCTTCAAGGGGTGGCTGAAGGACATCGGCTTCCGGGTGGTGCCTAAGAAGTTGAGTGCCAGCCCCCGAGACGAAGCGATGAGCGCCCCCGAGCATGGACGCCTGATCACGAACGTGACGACGACCAAGGTCATTGAAGTCGAGAAGGTCAACTACTTCTTCGATGGCGCTATTGAACTCCATCTGATTGCCGTTCTGTGGGTCATGACGGACGGTAAGCAATTGGACGCGCAGCTTGCTCCAGAATGCTGCGGATCGAGGCTGTCAAACAAGCTGAACAGGGTCACGGACGAGTCGCTCGAACTATTCACGAAGTACCACGAGCAGTACGCGCGGTGGCGAGACACGGGCATCCGGAAGGCCAAGCAGCTCCTGGTCGATGAGCAGCGCAATGTCGCGATCCTCGGACTTGACATCCAAGAGTACTTTTATCGGATCAATGTCGATTTTGGCGAGGTGGCGCAGGCGCTTCCGATCTCGATTCAAGCCAAAGAAG
>NZ_JBGFFF010000205.1:0-2500 GCF_056175785.1 Acidovorax sp. LjRoot204 | reverse complement strand
GTGTGATTAGGAGTGAAAAGCTAATCGAACCCGGAGATAGCTGGTTCTCCTCGAAAGCTATTTAGGTAGCGCCTCGTATGAATCTTCTTGGGGGTAGAGCACTGTTATGGCTAGCGGGACATCGCGTCTTAGCAAACCATGGCAAACTCCGAATACCAAGACAGAATGTACGGGAGACACACGGCGGGTGCTAACGTCCGTCGTGAAAAGGGAAACAACCCAGACCCACAGCTAAGGTCCCAAATTTCGTGCTAAGTGGAAAACGATGTGGAAAGGCACAGACAGCCAGGAGGTTGGCTTAGAAGCAGCCACCCTTTAAAGAAAGCGTAATAGCTCACTGGTCGAGTCGGTCTGCGCGGAAGATTTAACGGGGCTAAGCACGAAACCGAAGCTTGGGGTGCATAACTTTGTTATGCGCGGTAGAGGAGCGTTCCGTAAGCCTGCGAAGGTGGCTTGAGAAGGCTGCTGGAGGTATCGGAAGTGCGAATGCTGACATGAGTAACGATAATGCGGGTGAAAAGCCCGCACGCCGAAAGCCCAAGGTTTCCTTGCGCAACGTTAATCGACGCAGGGTTAGTCGGTCCCTAAGGCGAGGGCGAAAGCCGTAGTCGATGGGAAGCAGGTTAATATTCCTGCACCTCGCGTGAGTGCGATGGAGGGACGGAGAAGGTTAGGTGTACCGGGCGTTGGTTGTCCCGGGGAAAGGCGGTAGGTTTGGATCTTTGGCAAATCCGGGATCCTTTAAGACCGAGCACCGAGACGAGTCCTTTAGGACGAAGTCACTGATACCACGCTTCCAGGAAAAGCTCCTAAGCTTCAGCTCACGCAGACCGTACCGTAAACCGACACAGGTGGGTAGGATGAGAATTCTCAGGCGCTTGAGAGAACTCGGGTGAAGGAACTAGGCAACATGGCACCGTAACTTCGGGAGAAGGTGCACCCTCTTTGGTGGCCCATGCGGGCTATAGCTGAGGGGGGTCGCAGAAACCAGGCCGCTGCGACTGTTTATCAAAAACACAGCACTCTGCAAACACGAAAGTGGACGTATAGGGTGTGACGCCTGCCCGGTGCTGGAAGGTTAATTGATGGGGTCAGCCGCAAGGCGAAGCTCTTGATCGAAGCCCCAGTAAACGGCGGCCGTAACTATAACGGTCCTAAGGTAGCGAAATTCCTTGTCGGGTAAGTTCCGACCTGCACGAATGGCGTAACGACAGCGGCGCTGTCTCCACCCGAGACTCAGTGAAATTGAAATCGCTGTGAAGATGCAGCGTTCCCGTGGCAAGACGGAAAGACCCCGTGAACCTTTACTATAGCTTTACATTGAACGTTGAGTTCGTCTGTGTAGGATAGGTGGGAGGCTATGAAACCGAGGCGCTAGCTTCGGTGGAGCCAACCTTGAAATACCACCCTGATGTGCTTGACGTTCTAACCTAGGTCCGTAATCCGGATCGGGGACCATGTATGGTGGGTAGTTTGACTGGGGCGGTCTCCTCCCAAAGAGTAACGGAGGAGCTCGAAGGTACGCTCAGCGCGGTCGGACATCGCGCACTGTGTGCAAAGGCATAAGCGTGCTTGACTGCGAGATCGACGGATCAAGCAGGTACGAAAGTAGGACTTAGTGATCCGGTGGTTCTGTATGGAAGGGCCATCGCTCAACGGATAAAAGGTACYYCGGGGATAACAGGCTGATACCGCCCAAGAGTTCATATCGACGGCRKTGTTTGGCACCTCGATGTCGGCTCRTCRCATCCTGGGGCTGKAGTMGGTCCCAAGGGTWTGGCTGTTCGCCATTTAAAGTGGTACGCGAGCTGGGTTCAGAACGTCGTGAGACAGTTCGGTCCCTATCTGCCATGGGCGTTGGAAGTTTGAGAGGGGCTGCTCCTAGTACGAGAGGACCGGAGTGGACGAACCTCTGGTGTTCCGGTTGTCACGCCAGTGGCATTGCCGGGTAGCTATGTTCGGAARMGATAACCGCTGAAAGCATCTAAGCGGGAARCGCGCCTCAAGATGAGACTTCCCGGGGCACAAGCCCCCTAAAGGAACCATCAAGACTAGGTGGTTGATAGGTCAGGTGTGTAAGTGGGGCAACCCATTGAGCTAACTGATACTAATGATCCGTGCGGCTTGACCATATAACCTCAAGTGGCCTTGGACTCGACGATATCGTCAGAGAAAATCCAATGCCCGCTACGTCACAAGACCCTATGAGAGATTGGCGCCTTAATCCGTTCCCTGGATGGCGACGCTCCAACCCTCTCCCTGGTGAAATTAGCGCTGTGGTCCCACCCGTTCCCATCCCGAACACGGAAGTGAAACGCAGCCGCGCCGATGGTAGTGTGGCTTAAGCCATGCAAGAGTAGGTCATCGCCAGGGGCTTTACCCCAAAACCCCCAGCTCAAAAGCTGGGGGTTTTCCTTTTTATGTAAGCCCCTGATTCCCGAAGGTTTTAGCTCGGAAGTCGGTCAAAGGAAAGTAAAAAATCTTTTGACAAGGTGTTGAC
>NZ_JBGFFF010000204.1:0-6323 GCF_056175785.1 Acidovorax sp. LjRoot204 | reverse complement strand
GGCCACACCAGGGCGCCCAGAAGTCCACCAGCACGGGCACGTTCATCGAGGCGGCAACCACCTCGGCTTCAAAGTTCTCTACGGTGACGTCAATCATGATGGTGTGGGGCCCGGGGCCTATGGAGCGGTTTGCGCGCTATTTTGGCCCATCAAAACAGCCCCACACCCGCCAGGGAGGCGCAAAAAGTAAAATCGCGGGTTCTACCTACAGCGGCTGGGCAGGCAAGGCCTGCCGGCCAGCACCTTCCACACCATGAAACCCATCCAGATCGGCGTGGTCATGGGTTCCAGCAGCGACTGGGACACCATGCAGCATGCAGTGCAAATCCTTGAACAGTTCGGCATCGCGCACGAGGCCCGCGTGGTGTCGGCCCACCGCATGCCCGACGACATGTTTGCCTACGCCGAGGCCGCCGCCGGCCGGGGGCTGAAGGCCATCATCGCCGGGGCCGGCGGTGCTGCCCACCTGCCCGGCATGATCGCCGCCAAGACCACCGTGCCCGTGCTGGGCGTGCCCGTGGCCAGCCGCCACCTGCAGGGTGTGGATTCGCTGCACTCCATCGTACAAATGCCCAAAGGCATCCCCGTGGCGACGTTTGCCATCGGCACCGCCGGTGCGGCCAACGCCGCCCTGTTTGCCGTGGCCCTGCTGGCCAATGAGAGCCCCGAGCTGCGCCAGCGCCTGGAAGCCTTCCGCGCCGAGCAGACGGAAGTGGCCCGCAACATGACCCTGCCGCCCGCTGCATGAGCGCCGCCATGCAACCCTTGCTCCCCGGATCGACGTTGGGTGTTCTGGGTGGCGGCCAGCTGGGCCGCATGTTCGTCCACCAGGCCCAGGCCATGGGCTACTTCACGGCCGTGCTCGATGCCGACCCCACCAGCCCTGCCGGGCTGGTGAGCCACCACCACATCCAGACAGGTTACGAAGACCCGCAGGGCCTCGCGGAGCTGGCCCGCCTGTCGGATGCGGTGACCACCGAGTTCGAGAACGTACCCGCCGCTGCACTGGCCACCCTGGCCGCGCAACGCCCCGTGTCGCCCGCCGCCAGCGCTGTGTCGGTGGCGCAGGACCGTGCACGCGAGAAGGCGCACTTTGTGGCCTGCGGCGTGCCCTGCGCGCCCTATGCCGTGATCGAAACCGCAGAGCAACTGGCCGCCGTATCCCCCCACCTTTTGCCCGGCATCCTCAAGACGGCCCGCATGGGCTACGACGGCAAGGGCCAGGTGCGCGTGAAGACGCCCGCCGATCTGGCCGCCGCCTGGGATTCGGTCGGCCAAGTGGCCTGCGTGCTGGAGAAGATGCTGCCGCTGCAGCTGGAATGCTCCGTCATCGTGGCGCGTGGTGCCGATGGGACGATGGTGCACCTGCCGGTGCAGCGCAACCTGCACCGCGACGGCATCCTGGCCGTGACCGAGGTTCATGAAGGAAATCTGCCGCAAGCGATAGTGGATCAAGCGGTAGCCGCTGCAAAATCTGTAGCAGAAGGCCTGCAGTATGTGGGCGTGCTGTGCGTGGAGTTCTTCGTGCTGCAGGACGGCAGCCTGGTGGTCAACGAGATCGCACCGCGCCCACACAACAGCGGTCACTACAGCCAGAACGCCTGCGATGTGTCGCAGTTCGAGCTGCAGGTGCGCACCATGGCCCGCCTGCCGCTGACGCAGCCGCGCCAGCACAGCGCCGCCGTCATGCTGAACCTGCTCGGCGACCTGTGGTTTGCCCACGGCGACGCGGCGCAGACCCCGCCCTGGGCCCAGGTACTGGCCCTGCCCGGCACCCACCTGCACCTGTATGGCAAGCGCGACGCCAAGCGCGGCCGCAAGATGGGGCACCTGAACATCACCGCCGCCACCCCCGAGGCTGCGCGCGCCACGGCCCTGCAGGCCGCAGCACTGCTGGGCATCGAGCCCTTCTGAGCCAGGCTGTTTCCATGATTCTCGACGGCAACGACCCCCAGGCCATCGCCACCGCTGCACGCGCAGTGCGCAGCGGCGCCCTGCTGGGTCTCCCCACCGAAACGGTGTATGGCCTCGCGGCCGATGCCAGCAGCGATACCGCCGTGGCGCAGATCTTTGCCGCGAAGGGGCGGCCCAGCGACCACCCGCTGATCGTGCACGTGGCCAATGCCGAGGGCATTGCGCATTTCGCCAGTGAAGTGCCCGGCTTTGCACAAAAGCTCGTTGATGCCTTCTGGCCCGGCCCGCTCACGCTCATCCTGCCGCGCTTGCCCGGCGTAGCCACCGCCGCCACCGGCGGGCAGGACAGCGTGGGATTGCGCTGCCCCGCGCACCCCGTGGCCCACGCACTGTTGGTGGCCTGCGCAGCCGCTGGCGACAGCAATGAGGCCGGCGGCCCTCCCGTGTGGGGCGTTGCAGCCCCCAGTGCCAACCGTTTTGGCCGCGTGAGCCCCACCACCGCCCAGCATGTGCAGGACGAGCTGGGCGCCGACCTGCTGGTGCTGGACGGCGGGCCCTGCGATGTGGGCATTGAAAGCACCATCGTGGACTGCACGCGCGGTGTGCCGGTGCTGCTGCGGCCCGGCGCCATCACCCGGGCGCAGATTGCGGCCGCTTGCGGCATGGCCCCGCTGTCCAAGGAAGACCTCCCCACGGCCACACCCCGCGCCTCGGGCACGCTGGAGGCCCACTATGCCCCCAGCGCCAAGGTGCGGCTGATGGACGCGAAGGCACTGCAGACCAGCCTGGACCTGCTGGGTACCGATGCCGCCCACATTGCGATCTATGCCCGCGCTGCGTTGCGCAGTCGGTCCTCCAAGCTGGTCATGCGGCGCATGCCCGATGACGCGGCTGCCACAGCGCAGCAGCTGTTCGCCGTGCTGCGCGGTTTTGACGACGAGGGCGTGAAGCTGATCTGGATCGAGACCCCGCCGGCGAGCCCCGACTGGGAGGGCGTGCGCGACCGCCTGCAGCGCGCCTCCGCCGCCTGACCAGGCACGATGGCGCCGCTTTACATCCGTTGACTTTGCGTCGTTAAACTACCCCCCACTTTTCTGGAGAAATACATGGCAGCAAATTGGATGCGCCGCACCATCATGGTCGCCGCATGTGCGTCGGCCGCGTTGCTCGCGGCCTGCGGTTCCAGCACCACCGAATCGGCCATCACGCCCCAGCGCTTTATTGCGTTCGGCGACGCCATGAACGATGTGGGGCAAAACGGCTCGCGTTACACCGTCAATGACGGCAGCGTTAACAACTGGACCCTGCAACTGGTGGCCAACTATGGCAAGTCGCTCGCCCCGGTCTCCGCAGGCGGCCTGAGCTACGCCACTGGCAACGCCCGCGTCAGCGCCAAGCCCGACGCCGCAGGCAATGCCAGCACCCGGACCGTCACCGAACAAATCGATACCTTTCTGGCCAGTGGCAGCTTTGCGGCCACCGACGTGGTGATCGTGAGCGGCGGCGTCAGCGACGTGATCGCCGGCATGGCCGCTGTGAACGCAGGCACCCAGACCCAGGACGCCATGGTGGCCGCCGCCCGCAAAGCTGGGGAGGACCTGGCTGCACAGGTGCGCCGCCTGGTGACGGCGGGCGCCAAGTATGTGGTGGTGACCGGCACCTACGACCTGAGCAAGACCCCCTGGGCCAAGACCATCGGCCGCGAAGCTTTGCTGAGCAACGCCAGCAGCCGCTTCAACGAAGGCCTTCTGGTGGGCATCGTGGACCTGGGCGCCAACGTGCTGTACGTGGACTCGGCCTACTACGTGAACCTGTACACCAGCGTGCCTGGCAATTACGGTTTCAACAACTCCACGGCGGCAGTGTGCACGTCGGTGGATGCGACCAACGGCATCGGCATTGGCGCAGGCCAGGTCAACTCGGCCCTGTGCACGTCCTCCACGCTGCTGTCGGGCGCCAATGCCACCTCGTTCGTGTTTGCTGACACCGTGTACCTCACGCCGTCGGCCCAGCGCCAGTTTGGCACCTACGCCTACGACCGCCTGCGCGCGCGCTGGTAAGACGGMGCGCTGCAGGCGCCCCGAAACAAAAAGGCCGCCCTCGGGGCGGCCTTTTTTGTGGGCGGGTAGTCTGCCACCTTGTGCGGATCAGAACCGATACACCACGCCCAATGCCACCACGTTGGGGTTGAGCTTGACGTCGATGGTCTGGCCTGTGGACAGGGTGTTGCGGGTCTTCACAAAAGTCTTGTAGTACGCCACGTCCAGCGACCACTGGTCGTTGAGCGCAATGCTCACACCCACCTGCGGCGTGAGACCAAACCGGGATTCAGCGCTCAGCGTGGTGGGGCGCGAAGGGCTGCCGCCGGTGAGCCCTGTCAGCGCTGCGGTGCCGCGCTCCTTGAAGAACTTGGCGTAGGTCACGCCCAGGCCCACGTAGGGGCGCACCCGCGCATTGGCCTCCAGAAAGCGGTACTGCGCGAACACGGTCATGGGCAGCACCTTGACCTCGCCGATCTTGCCCACGCCGCCGATGGCTCCGGCGCCCATGATGTTGTGCTTGAAAGGCAGCGCCAGAGGCACATCCACCGCCCAGTGGTCGGTGAGCATGTAGGTGATACCGCCAGCCAGCTGCGTGTCGGCATGCACGTCCACCTTGGTGCCCGTGAAGCTGGGCGCGGACAGGTCGCCACTGGTGACCTGGGGCGCGATTTGCGTGGCGCCCGCGCGCACCAGCCAGCTGCCAGCGGTCTGGGCCTGCGCGCCGCCCGACAGGGTGAGCGCCAGTGCGGCCACAACGCCAGCCAGGGAAGGGGTGATGGTTTTGTTTTGCATGGTGTATGAACCCTTCAACTGCCGATTACAGCCAGCCCGCGCGGGCCAGCGAACGCGATACCAGCTGGCTGACCAGCTGGTGGCCATACGGCGTGGGGTGGAAGCTGTCGGAGAACGCATAGGTCTTCCACCAGTCCGCGCCGCCCGTGGCGCCTGCGGGCGGCGTCTGTGCCGACAAAGCTGCCGCCGTGCACGTTGGGAAGGTATAGGTGGGCAGGCCGTCAGCACCTTGGCCGGTGATGGGGCACGCGGTGTTCTTGGCATTGGTCAGCCCGAACTGCGCGGGGTTAGCCACCTGGTCGTTGAACGAGGTGTAGAAGTCCACCACCACCACCTTGCTGTTGCCCGCAAAACGTTTGGCCAGCTGGGCGTTGAAGGCTTCGAGCCAGGCCTTGAGCAGGCCCTGCACCTGCGCGCTCGCGGCGGCGCCGGCCGACGCCGTGATGCCACCGAGCACCTGCTGCAGGCGCGGCGTCTTGTCGATGGCGGGCATGTTGAGCACCGCCACACGCTGCGCGCCCTTGCTCAAGGCATTGGCTTCGATCGCGTCGTGGAACTTGTCAGCCAGCGCCACCATGTAGGCGCCGCCCACCTGGGCCTGGCCCGTAGCACCGCCCGCCAGGCCGGCGTTCACCGTGGCCGCAGGCAACAGGGTGGAGAGCACCGCACCGAAGGCCTTGCCGCCATCCTTGGAGGCCGACAGGTAGGCACCGATGAGGTCCGCAGCGTCGTTGCCGCCACCGTCGATCAGCAACAGGTCCCCCGCGCTGAAGCCGTCAGCCCCTGCGTCGGTCAGCTGCTTGACGATGGAGACAGGCGATGCAGGCGCCGTGAAGTTGTTGATGCGACCGCCACCAATGGCGTAGTTGGTGCAGCCCGCCGCGTTGTTGAACGCGCTGCCGGTGGACACATAGCGGGGGCAGAGCGTGTTTGCGTAGCTGCTGGCCACCAGCTCGGGCCAGATGGGTGTGGACGCCGGGCCTGTGGGGGCACTGCCCTGCACCGTGAACTTGAAGCCAAACGTGCCGCTGTCGGCAATGCTGTCACCCATGACCTTGACGGTCTTGATGGGCGCCACCGGCAAGGTGTCGGCACCGCCGCCCCCGCACGCCACCAGCAGCGATGCTGCCGCCAGAGAAACCCACAAAGCCTTGCGCTGAAAAACCATCGGTATCACTCCTGTTATCGTAAAAATAGAACGACCGTGCTATTCCTCGTGAATCATATTCGTCAACAAAAAAAAGCCCCACCGGGTAAACACCGGTGGGGCTTAGGTGGCGGGTTCTAAAAGCCTGTGGGGCCCGTTCAGCGCTTCACACAGGCATCACGGCTGTCATTTGACGGTGTCGAACACGGCCTTGGCCTGCGCATGGCAGAACGGCGGCTCGTAGGTGCCGTGGTAGCTGCCGTAGTAGGTGGCAAAGGCTGCCGAGTTAGGGTCGGTGGGTGCCTTGCCGCCAGGGCCGTAGGTGGCCKGGATGGCAGCGTCCACATCGACTGTGTTGACGTTCGTCACACCCCGGCTGTCAAAGTCGGCTTTCATGACGACCATGTGAACGGCTGGCGGCACGGTGG
>NZ_JBGFFF010000203.1:0-6420 GCF_056175785.1 Acidovorax sp. LjRoot204 | reverse complement strand
GAACCGCACCATGCAAAAAAACCGGGTCTCACAGCCGCTGCGAAATCTCCAGCAGCGGCTTGATACTGGAACCAAAACGGCTCATCAAAGCGTGGTTCTGCTCCAGTTGGCTATACGGCAGGTACCGGATTCCCAACTCCGAAACGCGGGAGAATGCAGGCCTTTGAAGTTGTTCAGCGACCTTGTCTCTGCGATTGTCTGGAGCCACAAGAAACAATGCACAGTTGCCTGCAACCGACGTGCCCAAGGCCAGGTCGAGCATTCGCACGATCCCCGAATAGATGGACGTGGTGTGCTCGACTTCAAATGCGGCCGCGACCAGCGATGTCTGAGTATCAATCCATACGACATCAATTAGTCGAATCGACTCCAGTCCCCCGTCCACGCTGGCAGGCAACTGCGCCAGACATCCGTCTCCCAAAAGGCCGCTGCCGTAGGAGCGACCCCGGTCGTTGGACGCTATCCAGACATCAAACCCGAGAGACTTGCCCAGATCGCGCAACGAAGCCTGAATACCCGTGTGGGTCGCATCGCTTTCGGTCGCCTGGGACAGCTCCCGTTGCAATGCGGTGGATTCCTGCCGCACACGCTCAAGGTCTTCTTGCCAGAGTGTCGCCGTCGCCGCATCCATTGCTTGTGGCGGCGCTGCATATCGGCCACTGCCAATGTCAAACATGAGTCCCGCAATCGCACCGAGATCATTCGATAGTTTCAGCCGGTACTGCGCGTTCAAGCGCAGCAAGCCCTCCCGCATAGAAAGATAGTGGTCCCAACGTCCGAGCTTCACGCGCCCGCCAGTCACTGCGTTGAAACCATTGACAATGGCAGTGTTAAAGGGAGAGAGCAGCGTTGGGTGGATGAAATACAGCAAGTTGGCGACTGCTGGGCCCAAGCCTTTGATGCCGATTGCATCGATGCGCTGTATGGCGGCAACGACGTCTTCTGCGCAATCGCAGTGATCGCAGGTGTGAAGGAGATCTGCGAAGGCGAGCTGGTTACTCGTGTTCTCGTAGATGTCCGGAATCCTCAGCTTGGGTTTCCAGAGGAACGCGTGGTCCGCACCTTTGAAAATTTGGCGCTGCTCTGCCACGGAACCCACGATCGTCTCCAGCGAGGAGCCTCGGTAGGCGTTGCCAAACGTTCCTCCCCGGACGTCCTCCACCACCTGTGCAATGCCTCTGCGTATGGAGCGGAAGTTCTTGATCCTCTGATCCCACAGGAACCAGCTGTTGTAGGTGCTGCTCGGATCCGCCTTCCAGCAGTCAATAAGGGTTGCCAAGGGGTCATGCATTTGTCGTGAAGTGCTTGCCAATGGTCTGCGCACTGGGGAAATACATCGAAAAACAGGTCCTGCCATCGGCCGAACTCACTGAGATGCGGCCCCGGTGTGCATGAACAATCGCCTGGGTGATGGACAAGCCCAAGCCTGCACCATCGGAATMCAGTTGCTTGCGCGACTTGTCTGCCCGAAAGAAACGGTCAAACAGGCGGGGGATCATCTGCGCATCGATAGAAGGTCCAGTGTTGACTACATCCACGGTGGTTCCGTGAACGTCCCCTTGAATGTCAACGACCACCTGTTCCCCAGGGGGGGTGTAGCGAACGGCGTTGGACAGGAGATTGCTCAGCGCCCGGCGAAGCATCAACCGGTCGCCAGTGATCTCCGCCGTTCCGATCAGTTGCAGCCGGACCCGCTTTTCTTCGGCAAGGGCCTCGTAGAAATCAAACAAGGCCTGTGCTTCATCATGAACCGCGATTCTCTCCGTGCTGGGAAGAATAAGCCCGTGGTCAGCCTTGGCCAGGAACAACATGTCAGCCACCATGCGGGCCAAACGCTGGTACTCCTCGGCGTTGGAGGCCAGTATGTCCTGGTACTCCTCGGAGGAGCGAGCTTGGCTAAGCGTGACCTGGGTCTGCGTCATCAGATTGTTGATGGGCGTTCGCAGCTCGTGAGCCAGGTCCGAAGAAAACTCGGACAGCCGGTCGAACTCCTCCTTGAGCCGCCGGAGCATCTCGTTGAGAGTGGTCGCCAAGTCTGCCATTTCCACTGGAAACTCCTGGGTTGGCATCCGCTCGTCCAGTCGCTGTGCCGTGATGGCCATGGCGCGAGATCTCATGGCCCGAAGGGGGGCCAAGCCATTCTTTGCGGCCCACCAGCCCAGGACCCCGGCCACTAGAGTGGCCAACGCCACATAGCCCACAAGCACCCAAATCAATTCGTACATGAAGTGCTTGTGGTGGGCAATGTCTACAGCTACCCAGACCTGCAGCGGCGGCTCGGCGGAACCCGGCAACGTCACGAGTGCCGACATCCCTCGGTATTCCCGCCCCTCCGTTTTCCAGGAGGCAACCCCCAGGCGGGCCCTCTGGGCCAGGGCATGGAGATCATCTGGAAACTGGAAATCCGTGGTCGCGTAAAGCGTGGCCCTGTCACGGAAAACGCTGACAAAAAGGCCCTCATGGCTGTGCAAGACGTCGTCCAGACGCATTTTGAGGTCTTCAGGTGACGTGGATTTTCCTATCACCTCACGTGTGAGGTGGATCTTGTCGCGCAGGGCATCGCGATCCAGTTCCACAAAATGGCGATCGATAGAAATGGCGACGATGGTCCCCAAGCCAACGAGCACAAGCCCAGAAGCCAGCGTAAAAAAGGCCGTCAGCCGTGTCGTCAGCGAGTGCCGGGCTTTCACGGAATCTCCTGTGGCGCTTCAAGCACATACCCCATGCCTCGCACCGTCTGGATCAGTTTGGCGTCATAGGCATCGTCAATTTTGGCCCGAAGCCTACGCATTGCCACCTCGACCACGTTGGAGTCGCTGTCGAAATTCATATCCCACACCTGCGACGCGATCAGAGAGCGAGGCAAAACCTCTCCTTGGCGACGCATCAGCAGTTCCAGCAGACCGAATTCCTTGGGCGTGAGGTCGATGCGTTTGCCGGACCTGCTGACTCTCCGCCGCAGAAGATCCAGTTCAAGATCGGCCACCTGCAGAATGGTCACCTCGGCGCCACTACGGCCGCGCCGCAGTATGGTCCGGGCCCTTGCCAGCAATTCGGCAAAAGAAAACGGCTTGACCAGATAGTCGTCTGCGCCTAATTCCAGCCCCTTGATCCGGTCTTGCACCTGATCCTTGGCCGTGAGAAATAGCACGGGCATCTCAAGGCCACGGCGACGCATATTGGTGAGGACCTGCCAGCCGTCCATCCGAGGAAGCATCACATCCAGGATTACCAGATCGTAGTCTTCCTCTTGAACCATACGCAGACCATCGACACCGTTGTGGACTAGATCAGCGTTGAATCCCGCTTCCCGCAAGCCTTGGCGCAGGTACTCCCCGGTTTTGATTTCGTCCTCAACGAWCAGTATCTTCACGAGACCTCCTTGGCGCTGCGAGTGGCCGCCAGTGTGCCCGCAGATTTGCGCCTTTCTTGAACATGACAAAGATGTAATTGAGGCGTTATCTATTTGGAAGCCATTGACTCACACAATGCGTTGCATCAAAACGCATGGTGAATCTATGAGAAATTCCTGGCTTTCACGACTTAACTCAATCCCCTGGCTGGCCGCTGCACTGCTGGCGCCTTCGCTAGCCTTTGCTCAGATGCCAGACGGTGCACCCCCGAAAGTGGACTACCAACTTTCGTACCGATCAGCTCTGACAGGCTATGAGGTCTACAAAGAGCAATCCGTCCAGCCCTGGAAGGCTGCCAACGACAAGGTAGGCGAAATTGGAGGATGGCGCGCCTATGCCAAGGAAATGCGCCAGCCCGCACCCGCAGCGGACCAGGGCCAACCAGCCCAAGGCCATGACGCACACCACGGGGGCAAACAATGATCCGTACCCTTCGCATGCCCCGCGCCAAACTAGTGATCGCTGTTGCCGCAGTGGCGGTCTTGTCTGGCTGCGCCAGCGTGAATCTGGAGCAAAACCTCTCCAGCGCCAACGCGGCGACAAGCGGTTTCACGGACGGCGGACTTACTCTGGCCCGGGACCGGAATGAGCAAGATGCCTTGCGCCAACGCGCCTCGGACTTGTTGGCCAAACCGCTCAGTCAACAAGATGCCGTTCAACTCGCTCTGGTCAATAGCCCGTCCCTGCAAGCCATCGTGGCTCAAAACTGGGCGGACGCTTCCACGGCGGCCCAGTCCRGCCGCATCGCCAACCCTATTCTGAGCCTGGAGCGCGTTCGGCTAGGCAGCGAGACGGAGATCGGACGCCTCCTTTCCTTCGGTCTGCTTGACCTGCTGACCTTGCCCATGCGCAAAGGTATCRCCGAGCAGCGTGTCAAACAGACTCAGCTGCGCCTCAGCAGCGATGTAGTGGACCAGGTGACCCAAGTGCGCCAAGCCTGGGTCCGCGCTGTTGCCGCGCAACAGACGTTGACTTACACCCAACAGGTTGTCGCAAGCGCCCAAGCCAGCGCCGAGTTGGCCAAGCGCATGCAGGCAGTCGGTAATTTCAACAAGCTTGACCGTGCACGCCAGCAAGCGTTCTATGCCGACACAGCGACCCAGCTGGCCACCGCCCAGCACGGGGTCACAGCGGCCCGTGAAGAGCTGGTGCGGATGCTGGGCCTTGATGACAACCAAGCCCAGCAGCTCAAGTTGCCTGAGCGCCTGCCGACGCTGCCCAAGGAGCCGCTGTCCCCAGCAGATGCTGGCCGTCAGGCGTCCAAGGGGCGGCTGGATCTTCAGATCGCGAAGGCCGACTATGACGCAGCCGCACGCGCGCAAGGCTGGAACACGATCACGACCTTCACGGACATTGAACTGGGTGTACGGCGCGACTCTGTCTTCGATGCAGCCGAGAACACCCACTCGACGCGGCGCGGCTTCGAGATCAGTCTGCAGCTGCCGATCTTCGATTGGGGGGGCATGCGACGCGATTCCATGAACGCGCAAACCCTGGCCGCTGCCAACCGCCTGGAGGCCACAGCCCGCGCGGCGGGCTCGAACTTGCGCGAGAGCTATTCCGCGTACCGCACGGCGTATGACATCGCGCGCCACCACCGCGACGAGGTGATCCCTCTGCGAAAAACCATTTCTGAAGAAAACCAGCTTCGCTACAACGGGATGCTGATCAGCGTCTTTGAATTGCTTGCGGACTCCCGCGACCAGGTGAACTCGGTGATGGCGGCCCTGAACGCCGAACAGCAGTTCTGGCAGGCCGATGCCGCCCTTCAGGCCTCTCTCATCGGCAAGCCCACCAGCGCAGGTGTCTCGGGCGGTGGCGCAGCCGCAGCCGAAGCTGGTGCAGGTCACTGATCCCTCAAGGAAACCAACATGAATTCAAGAAGAGATTTTTTCCGATTTGCTGGCATTGCTGGGGGGGCTGTGGCCGCAGCGAGTGTGAGCCGGGTGGCGATGGCCGCTCTGCCAGAGCCAGTGTTCCAGACGAGTGCAGACACCATGGCGCCGCTGGTGCCCAATTCGGGGCGCCCCTACAACCCCGTGGTCACGCTCAACGGCTGGACSCTGCCSTGGCGCATGAACCAGGGGGTCAAAGAGTTCCACTTGGTGGCAGAACCCGTGGTGCGCGAAATGGCGCCCGGTTTCAAGGCCCACCTGTGGGGATACAACGGCCAGAGCCCAGGTCCCACCATCGAGGTGGTGGAAGGCGACCGCGTCCGCATTTTTGTTACCAACAAACTGCCCGAGCACACCAGTATCCACTGGCACGGGCAGCGTTTGCCTAATGGCATGGACGGCGTGGCGGGCTTGAATCAGCCAGCGATCCAGTCCGGCAAAACCTTCGTCTACGAGTTCGTTGCGCGCCGTCCGGGGACATTCATGTACCACCCCCATGCCGACGAAATGACCCAGATGGCCATGGGCATGATGGGTTTTTGGATCACGCATCCCAAGACCAAACATCCGCTGATCGACGAAGTGAACCGGGACTTCTGTTTCCTCCTGAGCGCCTACGACATCGAGCCCGGCGCCGCGACGCCCAAGGTCGCGGAAATGCTGAACTTCAAYTTGTGGACCTGGAACAGCCGCATCTTTCCTGGCATCGAYTCSTTSAACGTSCGGCTCAAYGACAAGGTGCGSATYCGCATCGGYAATCTCACCATGACCAACCACCCGATGCATTTGCACGGACACGAGTTTCTGGTAACGGGCACGGACGGCGGTCCCACGCCCAAGAGCACCCGTCTCTATGAAGTGACMACCGACGTSGCCGTSGGCCAGATGCGCCAGATYGAGTTCCTSGCSGACGARGARGGCGACTGGGCSTTCCACTGCCACAAGAGCCACCACACSATGAAYGCRATGGGYCACGACATTCCCACCATGATTGGCGTGGACCACCGCGGCGTTGCCAAGAAGATCAACAACCTGATCCCCGACTACATGGTCATGGGCGAGCGCGGCATGGCAGACATGACGGAAATGGAAATGCCCATTCCGGACAACAC
>NZ_JBGFFF010000202.1:0-6521 GCF_056175785.1 Acidovorax sp. LjRoot204 | reverse complement strand
GCGCAAAGCTGGCCGGGTCGCGCGGGTCGGCAAAGCGGGTGGTGATGCCCTGCTGCGGCAGCGTGTGGGCAAAGAGGTTGTAGGTGCCGCCGTAGAGCGTGCTGGCCGAGACGATGTTGTCGCCCGCTTCGGCAATGGTCTGGATGGCATAGGTGATGGCTGCCATGCCYGAGGCCACGGCCAGCGCGGCGATGCCGCCTTCCAGCGCCGCGACGCGCTTCTCGAGCACGTCGGTGGTGGGGTTCATGATGCGGGTGTAGATGTTGCCCAGCACCTTCAAGTCAAACAGGTCGGCGCCATGCTGGGCGCTGTCAAACGCGTAGGCCACCGTCTGGTAGATGGGCACGGCCACCGCCTTGGTGGTGGGGTCGGGGCTGTAGCCTGCGTGTACGGCCAGGGTTTCGATCTGCATGGGTGCTGTCTCTTTCATTGAAGGGATGGGAGTGGAACAACCGGGCTCAGCCCATGGCTGGACGAGGCCCGATGTGCCGATGGCGCGGGCCATTCTGGCACCCTGGGCCCCTGGCGTCATCGAATCGTTGGCTATGTGCTTATGACGTTCTTGTGCGCCCTGGACTCTTTCAGGCCGAAGGCTCGTCCATGGCGCTGTCCATGGGCTCTGGGGTGGTGCGCCGCGCCTGCTGGCTGCGGCGCCAGGCCTTCTCGATTTCCACGACCACCAGCACCACCAGCGCGGCGCCGATGCACAGCACCAGCTCACCCAGGCTCAGCGGCTCGGTGCGGAAGATGGGGTTGAGCCAGGGCACATAGATGGTGGCCATCTGCAGCGCAAAGGTGAGCAGCACAGCACCCAGCAGCGGGCGGTTGCTCAGCAGGCCCAGGCGCCAGATGGGTTCGGATTCGGAGCGAATGGCGATCACATGCGCCATCTGCGCCAGCGTGAGCACGGTGAACACCATGGTCTGCCAGTGCGTGTGGCCGGTGTGCAGGGCCCAGGCCTGCACCGCCAGGCACAGCCCGCCGATGAGCAGGCCCACACCCAGGATGTGCTGCCCCATGCCGTGGGCAAACAGGCTTTCGCGCGGCGCGCGGGGCGGGCGCTGCATGATGCCGCGCTCGGCCGGTTCGGCCGCCAGCGCCAGGCCGGGCAGGCCATCTGTGACGAGGTTGACCCACAGGATGTGGATGGGCAGCAAAGGGATGGGCAACAGCAACAGCGGCGCCAGGAAGATGGTCCAGATCTCGCCCGAGTTGCCCGTCATCGCGTAGCGCACAAACTTGCGGATGTTGTCGTAGATGCGGCGGCCCTCGCGCACCGCCGCGACGATGGTGGCGAAGTTGTCGTCCAGCAGCACCAGGCTCGATGCCTCGCGCGCCACGTCGGTGCCGCCCTGGCCCATTGCAATGCCGATGTCGGCGCGCTTGAGGGCCGGGGCATCGTTCACGCCGTCCCCCGTCATGGCCACAAAGTGGCCCTGGGCCTGCAGCGCCTCGACGATGCGGATCTTCTGCGCCGGGTCCACGCGGGCGTAGACCTGCACCTGCTCCACGCGGGCGCGCAGGGCAGCATCGTCCAGTGTGGCCAGGTCGGCGCCGGTGAGCACCGGGGCATCGCTACTCTTCACCAAGCCCAGGCGGTGCGCGATGGCGCGCGCAGTCGCAGGATGGTCGCCTGTGATCATTACGGGCGTGATGCCCGCGCTGATGCAGTCGCGCACTGCGGCCTGGGCCTCGGCGCGGGGTGGGTCGATGAGGGCGATCAGGCCCAGCAGCTCCAGCTGGTTTTCTACTGCGTCGATGTCGTTGGTGTCGGGCAGGCGGGCGTGGCTGCGGCGGGCGAGGGCCAGCACGCGCAACCCCTGTGCAGCGAGCTGCTGTGCGGTGGCGAGGACCTTGGCGGTGTCGAGTGCGGCAGCGCCTTCGGGCGTCCAGTGGGCGGTGCAGCGGGGCAGCAYGGATTCGGGCGCGCCTTTGGTGTAGGCCACAAAGCCTCCTGCCGCGCGGTGGAAGGTCGTCATGCGCTTGCGGTCGGAGTCAAACGGTTGCTCCTGCACGCGGGGGCTGGCAGCGTCGAGCTGGGCCTTGTCCAGCCCGCCCGCGTGGGCGGCCAGCACCAGCGCGGTCTCGGTGGGGTCGCCCAGCCAGTGGATGCCCGACTGACCCTCTTCGTTGTGGACCTGCAGCGTGGCGTCGTTGCACAGTGCGGCGGCGCACAGGGCTTCGGCGTGGGCGGGGCCGGGCAGGGGATCGCCGGGCACCCAGCGCACGCCGTGGGCCAGCAGCAACTCGGCATGCATGCGGTTCTGGGTCAGGGTGCCGGTCTTGTCCGAGCAGATGGTGGTGACCGAGCCCAGGGTTTCGACCGACGGCAGGCGCCGCACCAGCGCATGCACGGCCACCATGCGGCGTGCGCCCAGGGCCAGCAGCACGGTCACCACCGCAGGCAGTGCCTCGGGGATGGCGGCCACGGCCAGGCTGATGGCGGTGAGGGCCATCAGCAGCGGCGCCTCGCCGCGCAGCACGCCGACCGCAAAGATCACCGCGCAGATGCCCAGCACCGCGATCGCCAAGCGCTTGCCAAAGGCCGCCAGGCGCAGTTGCAGCGGCGTGCTGCGGTCGCCGGTGTCGAGCAGCGTGGCCACCTTGCCCAGCTCGGTGTGCATGCCGGTGGCCACCACCAGGCCGCGTGCCCGGCCATGCGTGGCCGTGGTGCCCTTAAAGGCCATGTTGGTGCGGTCGCCCAGCGCGCCCACATCCTCGGCGGCCAGGGCCTCTATCTGCTTGGCCACCGTGACGGATTCGCCCGTGAGGGCTGATTCATCCACCTGCAGCTGCGCAATCTCGATCAGCCGCAGGTCGGCCGGGATCTGGTTGCCGGCCTCCAGCAGCACGATGTCACCCGGCACCAGCGCCGTGGCGGGCACCACCTGCACGGATCCGCTGCGCAGCACCGTGGCGTGCGCCGCCGCCAGCTGGCGCAGCGCGGCCATGGCCTGGTCGGCGCGCCAGGCCTGCACAAAGCCGATGACGGCGTTGAGCACCACGATGACCAGGATGACCAGCGTGTCGGTGACCTCGCCCACCAGGCCCGAGATGACGGCCGCACCCAGCAACACCAGCACCATGAAGTCCTTGAACTGGTCGGCCAGCAGATGCCACCAGGGGCGGTCTTGCCCCGCCGCCAGCTCATTGGCGCCGTGGGTGGCGCTGCGGCGCAGGGCTTCGTCGGGGTGCAGGCCCGCGTCAGGATCGACACCGTGCGCCTGGGCAACGGCCTCGGCGGGATGCAGGTGCGGCGCGGTGGATGGGGACATGCGGCGATCGGTGAAACGGGCCGCACGCCCGCACAAGGACTTCTTCGGCGTTGCCTTAGTGCGCGACTTGCGGCCGGGCTTTGTAGAACTGGAGCGGGACTTCTGGCACCTGGTTCAACACCTGGCGCTTGATCTTGCCCACCACGTGCATTTCACAGGGCTTGCAGTCAAAGCGCAAGGTCAGCTTTTCCTTGCCATTGATCAACATCAAGGGTTCGGCCTTGATGGTGCCCTGCACGCCCGTCACGCCCTTGGCCTGCTTGGGGCAGAGGCTCATGGAAAAGCGCACGCAGTGCTTGGTGATCATGAGGCTGACTTCGCCTTCTTCTTCATGCGCCTCGTAGGCCGCAGCGATCACCTTCACGCCGTGGCGCTCGTAAAAGTCGTGGGCCTTATGGTTGAACACATTGCCCAGGAAGGAGAGCGTGTCCTCGGGGTAGGGCACAGGGGGCTCCACCGGTATGGCACGCGGCAGGCGGGCAAAGTTGCGGGCGCGGTTGGCCTCCAGGTCGGCCACGGCATCGCGGCGCAGCGCGTTGAGTACCGAGGCGGGCACAAACCAGGGCTGCGACAGTTGCAACGCAATGTCGTGCACCGCAAACACCGTGGCGCCAAAACGGCCTAGTTGCTCGCGCAGGCTGGCTTCGGCCTTGGCCGGATCGGTGGCGGGTTGGTGGGGCTGTTGCACGTCGGCACTGCCCACGTTGCCATCCTCGTCGGTCAGCATCAGGCTGAAGCCGCTGGGCGTTTCGCTCAGGTGCGCCCACAGGCCGATGCGGCGGTCGCTGGATTTTTTCTCCAGCGTGCGCACCCAGTCCATGTCGCGGTTGCGGTTGACCTCGGTGCCCTTGCGCAGGTCCTTGAAGCCGTCCATCGGGTCCTTGGGGTACACGCGCCACTGGCCCACGCTGCGGGCCGACACCGGCTCGGCCACGTTGATGGCCATGCCCACCAGCTCCTTGTGCAGGTCGTAGTAGCACAGGCCGTCGCCGTTGTGCAGCACGGTGGCGGGGTCACCCAGTTCCAGCTCCACAAAGTCTGGGCCCAGCTTGGTCACCCAGCCGATGGCCTGGCCGGGGTTCTTGGGGGTGTCGAACGCGCCGATGTCTTCCTTGCGGCCCGTCACGAAGTAGTCGGTGAACTCGCGGTTGAAGTTCTGCAGCGGGTCGGGTGTGAAGGTGAAGGTGGTGCGACCGCTGGACGAGCGGGAGAGCGGCCGGCCCTGGGCCTCGCGCTCTTCGATGATTTCGTCGAGCAAGGTGCGGTAGTGGGCGGTGATGTTCTTCACGTAGCCCATGTCCTTGTAGCGCCCTTCGATCTTGAAGCTGCGCACTCCGGCGTCGATGAGCGCGCGCAGGTTGTCGCTCTGGTTGTTGTCCTTCATGCTCAGCACGTGCTTGTCGTGCGCGATGAAGCGGCCCTGCGCATCGGTCACCTGGTAGGGCAGGCGGCAGGCCTGGCTGCAGTCGCCGCGGTTGGCGCTGCGGCCGGTCTGCGCATGGCTGATGTTGCACTGGCCGCTGTAGGCCACGCACAGCGCGCCGTGGATGAAGAACTCGATGTTGGCGCGCCCCGGCGCATCCACGGGCCCCAGCGCCTTGTGCACTGCGGCGATCTGCTGCACCGTCAGCTCGCGTGCCAGCACGATCTGCGACAGGCCCGCGTCCTGCAAGAAGCGTGCTTTTTCGGGCGTGCGGATATCGGTCTGGGTGCTGGCGTGCAGCTGGATGGGCGGCAGGTCGATCTCGAGCAAGCCCATGTCCTGGACGATCAATGCATCCGCGCCCGCCTCGTACACCTGCCAGGCCATCTTGCGCGCGGCCTCCAGTTCATCGTCGCGCAGGATGGTGTTGAGCGTGATGAAGATGCGGCTGTTGAAGCGATGCGCGTGCCTGACCAGGCGCTCGATGTCCCGGATGTCGTTGCCCGCACTGGCCCGCGCGCCAAAGGCCGGGCCGCCGATGTAGACGGCATCTGCGCCGTGGTTGATGGCTTCGATGCCAATGTCTGCGTCGCGCGCAGGCGAGAGCAGTTCGAGCTGGTGGGGCAGGAGGGACATGGGGCGTGATTATCCCAGCGTGCCTGGCCGGGCGGTAGGCGCCGGACTCATTAGCCCGGTTAATGCCGGAGCAAATTGCTAAGTTTGCTTAGTAATTTTGCGAAAACGAGGGTTGAGGTGGCTACGATGCGGGGTTTGTTGTGTACAAGTTCGGTGCACAACAGGATGCTTTGACCGACCCAGGAGACTTTGTACCGTGCTGCGCCCCGTTTTCGCTTCTTCGCCCCTGTTCCGAATTTCTGCACTGACCGCCCTTGCGCTGGCGGCCCATCTGGCCTCTGCCCAGGACGTACAGACCGTCAAGATCGCCCACGCAGGCCCGGTGTCGGGCGGCATTGCCCACATCGGCAAAGACACGGAAAACGGTGTGCGTCTAGCCATTGACGACCTGAACGCCCAGAACCTCGTCATCGGCGGCAAGAAGATCAAGTTTGAAATCGCGGCCGAAGACGACGCGGGCGACCCACGCCAGGCCACCGCCGTGGCCCAGAAGCTGTGCGACCAGAAGGTGGCGGGCGTGGTGGGGCACCTGCAATCGGGCACGTCCATTCCCGCCTCGGCGGTCTACGCCAAGTGCGACCTGCCACACATCACGGCCTCGGCCTCCAACCCCGACCTGACCAAGCCCGGCCACAAGACCACCTTCCGCCTGATCGCCAACGACAACGCGCTGGGTGCTGCCCTGGCCTTGTTTGGTGCAGACCACCTCAAGCTCAAGAGCGTGGCCATCATCGACGACCGCACGGCCTAYGGCCAGGGCGTGGCCTCGGTTTTCAAGGCGACGGCGCAACAAAAGGGCCTGAAAGTGGTGGCCGAGGAGTTCACTAACGACAAGGCCACCGACTTCATGGCCATCCTCACCGCCATCAAGAACAAGAAGCCCGACGCGATTTTCTACGGCGGCCTGGACGCCCAAGCTGGCCCCATGCTGCGCCAGATGGAGCAGCTGGGCCTGGGCAACGTGAAGTTCTTTGGCGGTGATGCGCTGTGCACCGAGAAGCTGCCCGAACTGTCGGGCAAGACCCCCGCGCTGAAGAATGTGACCTGCGCCACGGGCGGCGCCTCGGTGGACAAGATGCAGGGCGGCTCGGACTGGAAGAAGCGCTACGACGCCAAGTTCCCCGGCCAGTTCCAGATCTACAGCCCCTACGCCTATGACGCTGCCATGGTGCTGGCCGACGCGATGA
>NZ_JBGFFF010000201.1:0-6543 GCF_056175785.1 Acidovorax sp. LjRoot204 | reverse complement strand
ACTTTGTGCCCGACGACCTGACCCGCAAGCTGCTGATGGATGCGCTGGCACGCGGCGTGCGCGTGCGCCTGGTCACCCCCGGCGAGCACACCGACACCGAGACCGTGAAGGCCGCATCCCGTGCCACCTGGGGCGAGCTGCTGCAGGCCGGGGCCGAGATTTATGAATACGGGCCCACCATGTACCACTGCAAGGTCATGATCGTGGACGAGTTGCTGGTGTCGGTGGGCTCCACCAATTTTGACAACCGCTCGTTCCGCCTGAACGACGAGGCCAACCTGAACGTGTACGACGCCGCCTTTGCACAGCGCCAGACTCAGGTGTTTGAAGACGACATCCGGCGGTCACGCCGCGTGACCTACGAGGCTTGGCGGGACCGCCCGCTGCGCGAGAAAGTGCACGAGACCTTGACCGGCTGGATGCGGTCGCAGCTGTGACGATGTTTGAATGAAATCAGCCGCTGGCGCCAGTGAACAATGCGTCAGGCGCTATCAAAAGTGTAGTTTCCGGTGGTGGATGCGCGGCGGCGGTTGCGGTGCGCCGCCGGGGCAGTGTTTGCCCTGGCGGGCATCTCCGCCGTGCTTGTGGATCAGTGCGTCACGAACTCGTAGGTCACGGCTTCGCTGTCCACCATGTCGAGGATGTCGTCCAGCACGTCTTCGTCTTCGGTGCTGGCCCACAGGTCTTCGGGGTCTGTGGCAAACAGGGGTTCGATGGCGATGTCCATGAACTTGCCATCGGGCAGCTTGATGACCGGCGTGYCCTCGGAGGTATCGACCAGCTCCCAGTTGTCGGGCACGGTCATTTCGAGCTGGATGGTGACGTTGAGTTTTTTCATGGCGAATCCTTGTTGCAGAACCGTTCAGGGTAACCCAGTTTGGTGCCAGATGGATGTCTGGCGCCGAACGGATATGCCTAATGCGCTATAAAAATTAGAGCATCCGAAGGATTTGTGGCTGCAGGCGCTCATGCCTGCGCCGGGCGAACTCCGTGCTCTCGCGTCTGGCATGGGCTTTGCGTCATGCAGGGCGCAACGTGTCGCGATGCGGACCGTGGGCCGCCGATGTGCCCTTGTACTGCGCGCCGTTTGTTGTAACGTGTCTGGCACAAGCCCCTGTGCGTCCGCATTCGCTGCGGGCCACGGAAATGCCTGTTCTTGTCCCATCTTCTGACCCACTGGAGAACCTGCCCATGATCATCAAGAAAACCCTGGCCCTTGCCGCAGCCGCCGCCGTGGTCGCCAGCCTCGCCTTCAGCCCGGCCGCGCAGGCAGGCCCCCGGCTCGACAAGATCATGGAGGCCAAGGTCATCCGCGTGGGCACGCCCGGCGACTACCGCCCGTTTGCCATCAAGACCGACGCTGGCTACAGCGGCCACGACATCGATGTGATCGAAACCATGGCCAAGGAGCTGGGCGTGAAGATCGAATACGTGCCCACCACCTGGCCCAACCTGGTGAAGGACCTGCAGGGCGACAAGTTTGACGTGGCCGTGGGCGGCATCACCCGCAACGTCAACCGCATGCGCATTTTTGACATGCTGCCCGGCTACGCCCCGTTCGGCAAAGTGGCCCTGGTGCGCGCGGCCGACAAGGCCAAATACACCAGCGTGGACGCCATGAACCAGCCCACCGTGCGCGTCATCAAGAACCCCGGCGGCACCAACGAAACCTATGTGCTGGCCAACCTCAAGGCCGCCCAGGTCAGCACGCATGACAAGAACGCCGAGATCCCCGCGCTGATCGCTGAGGGCAAGGGCGACGTGATGATCACCGAAACGTACGAAGCCCTGCACTACGCCAAGGCCGACCCGCGCCTGCACGCCGCATTTGTGGACGCGCCGCTCACGCCCAAGAACTACCTGGGCTTCATGCTGCCCACCGACGACGCCGACTACGTGCGCGTGATGGGCTTTGTGTGGGGCCTGGTGGACAGCCGGGGCACCATCAAGCAGGCCGCTGACAAGTGGTTGAAGTGACGGCTTCGAAGTAACGTGGGCTTGGCGCGGGGGCAGTGGGTTACTCGCCCGGAATCTCCGGCTCCACCAGCAGCGCCAGCAGCTGCAGCGACTCCTGCCAGCCCAGGTAGCACATCTCGGTGGGGATCACCGCCGGGATGCCCGCCTGCACGATGGACACCTCGGTGCCCGTCATCACCTTTTTGAGCTGGATGGTGGTGCGCATCTCGCCCGGCAGGTTGGGGTCGTCAAACCGGTCGGTGTGCACGATGCGCTCGCCCGGCACCAGCTCCACATACTCGCCGCCAAACGCGTGCGTGCCGCCGCTGCTCAGGTTGGTGAACTGCATGCGGTAGCTGCCGCCCACGCGCGCATCCAGGCTCAGCACCCTGCCGGTAAAGCCATGGGGTGGCAGCCATTTGCACATGGCATCGGGATCCAGAAACGCGCGGTAGATGCGCTCGGCCGGGGCGCGCAGCACACGGTGCAGGGTGACGGTGCCGGTAGCGGCTGCGGAGGGGTTGGGGGTCGTCATGCTGGGTCTCCTTGCGGGAATGGGGTGGATGGATGACAGCGTGCGCCGCAACACCATGACGGTCAATGGCCTGGGGCGTTTACGCGTTCACACCTCTACGACGAACGGGCCGGTGCGTTTTCGACAACCCGCCGTGGCCTCCGTCCCTTTTTCTGCAAAACGGTGCCGCCTCAGGCTGCGATGGTGCGCACCGCAAAGCTCTCGCTGCCCTGCGTCCAGGCCAGCAGCCGGTCGATGTTGGGGTGCTTGCCTGGAAAGGCGCGCGCATCCGCCACATGCTCGGCATACCACTCCAGCCCCAGGCTGGCGGCTGCAGGCGTGATCTGCCCGCCATACAGCGCCGCCAGTGCGGCATACACCACCAGCGACCCGGTCTGGCCGGGCTTGTTCTCGATGGTGGCCTGCACCTGGCCGTCCGCGCCCAGCAGTTGCAGGGCGGCGAGGTGGCTGGCGGAGGGGAGTTGCTTGAGGCGGTCTGCGAAGTTCATGGCGGTCAAATTCAAGTGAAATGAGCCGCAAGCGCTAGAAAATCATGCGCGAGCAGCTATAAAAAAGTGAGTGGGTGAATCAGCGGGGCGGAATCTTAAAGGATGCGCGTGGGGCCCTGACTTTGAACAGGCGCCTACCCTTGAGCAGGCGCTCACGCCTGCCACACCCCAAACCCCGCCGAGCGCAGGTCGATGCCGATCTCGATCTCCCGGTCCACCGCCTCCTCGTAGGTCATGGGATTGAAGCCCTCGTACAGGTCCGGCAGCAGCCGCAGGCCGTACTGCGTCACAAACCGGTTGGCCTGGATGCCCGCCTTGTGCTTGTCAAACCGCACATCCGGGTCCAGCCCCGTCATGCCCACGTACACGCAGGGCTTGCCGTCGATGTAGCCAGGGTTGCACTTGCGAAAGCGCGGCTCCAGCAGCACGTCTTTGGAGAGCTCGACCACGTAGACGTGGTGGTGGGGCTTGCGGCGGCGCATGGGGCAATGGCAGGTTAGAAGCAGGCCGTCTGGTCACCTACTCGTCGTCCTCATCCGCCAGCCCGTCATCCCGCAGGCGCCGGTCCAGCTTGCCGCGCAGCGCATCGGCGTCTTGCAGGAACTGGTCCACCGGCACCGCAGGGGCCACGCGCAGGGCGGGCGGGAACAGGCTGCTCATGTACAGCTCGTTGCCCAGCCGCATGCGGTTGAGCCACTGCGCGCCCAGCCACGACGGCACGCCCAGCAGCACCACAGCCGCCATGGCCCAGGCCAGGCCCACGCGGCGGCGGGGCAGCACGGTGGCCAGGTGGGCGTACAGTGCGCCGGCCAGCACCAGCACCATCAGCACCGGGGCAAACCGCGACAGCGACTCCAGCGAGAACGTGAACGCCGTCAGATAGCTCAGCAGCTGCACCGCGTCGGCCACCAGCACTGCGGCGCACGCGATGCGCACGTGGCGCCAGAACCGCAACTGGCTGCCAAACAGCTTGTTGGCCACGGACCACAGACCCGCCCAGGCCCCCACCACGGCCAGCGTGGTCAGCAGCAACAGGGGCAGCGACTTCAGGTACTGCGCGGCGTCGCGGGCCTCCAGCCACGACTCTCCCAGCCCGGCCAGCAGCACCAGCACCGCCAGCGCGGCCGTGGTGCCCACGGTGCGCCACGGAAACTGCGGCAGCGCCTGCTCCTCGGCAATGGGCGCATCGGCCAGGCGCAGATGGATGTGGGTGTGGCCCAGGTCGATGGGCATGCCATCGGGCCAGTCAAAGCGTTCGCCCTGGGCATGCTGCTTGCGCTGCAGGCGTGCGCCGTTGCGTGTCTCCAGCACCTCGACCTGCACGGTGCGGGGCTCGTCCACCGCGCGGTCAATGCGCAGGTGCCGGGGCGCCACAAAGGGGTCGTCCAGCACCAGGTCGCAGTCCAGCGCGCGGCCCACCGTCACGGGCCAGCGGGTGATGGGCGCACGCGCCAGCAGCGCGCCGTGGCGGTCAAACGCCTCGATCAGCCCCAGGGTGGTGGTGGTTGGCATCGCGCTCATGGTGCGGCCTCCCAGCGAAAGGCCTTGAGGTAGTGGCTTGCCAGCTTCATGCCGTTGTCAAACGCAATGCCCTGCACATCCAGGCGGCCCAGCACGCCCCGTGTGGGCTGGTTGACCGAGGTGGCCAGCACCGTCATGTTGTACAGGCCGGTCAGCTTGCGGTAGGCGGACAGGCACACCACCGCACGCAGCGGCACGGTGCCGGGGTCCACAAACCGCTCGGTGCACTCGGCCGCCGTCTGGTGGCGGTTGCCCCGTGTGGGCAGGCGCTCATTCGCAAAACTTTGCGAGTACATGCGGGCAAACCGGGCGGCGCCCAGCGTGGGGGCGTTGTAGGCCTCGTAAGACAGGCGCACCGCGCCGGTGCTGAAGTCTCCCGCCACCACATCGCTGTCGGCCTGGCATTGCGTGCGCTCCAGGTTCAGCCCCGGGAAGGCCGGGTCACGCCCCGATCCCCAGCACCGCGCCAGCGCATCGTCGGGCACGGGCAGGCGGTAGTTGCCGTGGCGCTGCTCGCGAAACGGCGCTTTCAAGAACCGGTCCGTCAGCAGTTGCTGGTGCTCCATCAGCTGCCGCGTCATCTCGGCGTGCGCGGCCTGCGTGATGGGCTGGGCGTTGGCTGCGCGCTGCACCAGCGCCTGCGCAAACTCGGCCGGTATCAAGAAACTGACCTGCTCGCCATCGAGCCGCTTGGCAACGTTCACACCCAACACCCGGCCTGCGTCGTCCACGGCGGGGCCGCCGCTCATGCCGGGGTTGAGCGCGCCGCCAAAAAAGATGCGCGGGTAAAAGCTGCGCTTGACCAGCCCGTTGTAGGTGCCCTCGGTCACCGCAAAGCCAATGTCCAGCGGGTTGCCCAGCGAGTAAATGCGCTCGCCCTGCGCCAGCGCGTCGGTGGTGGGCCGAAAGCCCAGCACTGGCGCTGCTGCCGTGCGCCCTTTGGCGCGCAGCACGGCCAGGTCGCGCTGCACGTCAAAC
Source organism: Acidovorax sp. LjRoot204 (assembly GCF_056175785.1). Lineage (NCBI taxonomy): Bacteria > Pseudomonadati > Pseudomonadota > Betaproteobacteria > Burkholderiales > Comamonadaceae > Acidovorax > Acidovorax sp. LjRoot204. The sequence continues at coordinate 1,065 of NZ_JBGFFF010000201.1, read as the reverse complement.
GCCAGCAGCTCCACCTCGCCCTCCTGCCCCTCCATCGTCACGTACACGCCCCGGTAGCGCTCGGGCTCCAGCGCCAGCTGGCTGGCCACGTGAAAGTTGGTGACGATCAGCCCATCGGCCGACACAAAAAAGCCCGAGCCAATCGACGCTTGCGTGTTGGCGTTGCGCAGCAGCGTGCGGATCTGCACCAGCTTGTCGCGCGACAGCTCGTAAATGCGCCGCGCATCGCGCGACAGCAGGGCCGCATCGGCCGCTGTGGGCGCGGCGGCTGCAGCGCCCCCCGGTGTGGGTGCTGTGCCATCCACAGGGGCACTGCCCGCCGGGCGCGTAGCCGGGGTGTTGGCAGCTGCGGGTTGGGGGGCGGGCTGTGCGTGCGCCAGCGCACACAGCAGCAAAAGCAGCGACGAGGTCGCCAGCCGCAAGGGCCGAATCAAAGGGAAGGGCATCGCGGTATTCTATGAACGCCCTGCGACTAGCCTTAGAGCGGCTAACAAAACTCTTCTGGCGTCGTTGCTGTGTCTTGTCGTACTGCTCGTACTGCCTGCGACACAGCGCCTAGCCAGAACCGCTTCGCTGAGTTTTGTTAGCCGCTCTTATTGGCGTTGTCCATTCCGTTGGCCCGCTTGCCGCCGGGCCTGCCATTCACCTGCCACTCCATCCCACGCACCCATGCAACCCACCCACACCTATCCCATCGGCACGCCCGGCCAACCCTGGGGCGCTGCAGAACGCGAGCAGTGGCGCGCGCGCCAGGTGCGCCAGCGCAGCTACGCCGACGACGTGCTCATGGCCATCGAGGCACTGCGGGGCCGGTTTGACGTGGAGATGTATGGCGACGTGATTTATGGCGACGCCCAGCACCCGGCAGAGCGCTTTCCCCTGCGGGCGCTGCGCAGCCGAGAGTGGCAGCCCGGCCTGCCCACCGTGCTGGTGACCGGCGGGGTGCACGGCTACGAGACCAGCGGCGTGCACGGCGCACTGCGGTTTGCGGACACGCACGCCGAGCGCTTTGCAGGCCGCGCCAACCTGCTGGTGGTGCCGTGCGTGAGCCCCTGGGCGTACGAG
>NZ_JBGFFF010000200.1:0-6587 GCF_056175785.1 Acidovorax sp. LjRoot204 | reverse complement strand
ACCCGGCGCCCCGGCATCCCAACATTCACTCCCCCGGACCACTCAACATGCCATTCCCCCCGGCCCTCCACCCCTCGACCAACGTGGCACTGCGCAAGGTTATCGCTCCCCTGCTTTTGTGGATGCTGGCCCTTGGCCTCGGGCTGCATACCGGGGCAAGCCACGCCACCACCCAAAATGCGACCCAAAGCGGCCATAGCGAAGTGAGCAAGAAAAAGAAATCCACCAAGGTGAAACAGCAGCGAAGCTCATCCGAGGAAAGCCGCTCGGAACGCGACCGCCGGCTGTATCGGGAGTGCAAGGGGCGCGCCAATGCGGGCGCCTGCCTCGGATACACCCACAAACCGTGACCCCACACACCACGCTGCCAAGCCTGAAGTCATCCGCATCCCTCAGAGACACCCCGGGGCGTGGCGCCGGCGCTGCGAAAAGGCCGTTGCTCTTTCAGGCGTTGGCCGCCGTGATCCCCCAGCGCGCGAGCGCTGCGTCGTCACTCACCCGTGCATCCACCCAGCGAGCGCCATGTGAGGTTTGTTCTTTTTTCCAGAACGGCGCCTGGGTCTTGAGGTAGTCCATCAAAAACTCGCAGGCCTGAAAACTCTGACCCCGGTGGGCACTGGTCACCGCCACCAGCACGATCTGGTCCAGGGGCTGCAGCAGACCTACGCGGTGAATCACGCGGGCGCCAAAAATATCGAAGCGCCGAAAGGCCTCGTCCACCATGGCTTCGATGGATTTTTCGGTCATGCCAGGGTAGTGCTCCAACTCCATGGAGGACACCTGATCCCCCTCGTTGCGATCACGGACGGTGCCCACGAAGCTGCAGACAGCGCCCACACCCTTGTTCTCACGACGCAGAGTAGCGATTTCGGTGGACAGGTCAAAGTCCTCGGTCTGAATAGAAACGCGGGGCAAGGTCATGACAAAAGGCTCTCAGCAGGTAGTGTGGAGTTCAGACAGAAAGTCGCTTCAGGGCGAACGATGCAGCCGTGGCGCAGCCAGCAGGGCACGTTCTTCCTCCACCACCTTGTTCAACTGCGCCAGTGCGGGCGATGGGGGCAACTGCGCCAGCAATGCCTGCAGCCGCGTGACGTCGCCCACGGTCGGTGCCACCTTGATCTGAGCAATGGCAGCGGGCAGGTTGCCGCCCCTAACCAACGCCAGCACCTTGGCGGGCCATTCACTTTTATTGCGTGCCATAGATTGGTAATAACGTTTGTCTGTACGATTCGCCCGCACTGTACCCGCATGCGATCCGGTACGTGATCTTCCAAGCCCTTTCCACCCATGGCCACACAAACGATTCAGACCGATCTCTACAAGCTCTACCCATCCCCGCGCAATACGGTCCGCGATGTGTTCGAGCACCAGGTCTTCGTGCCCCACCCCTACGCCATCATTGACTTGGATGTGATGGAGCTGGCGGGCAAAACGACGCTGTTTGGTGCCTGCCGCCTGTCGGACATGAAAATGGGCCAGGTGGTGACTTTCGAGCTGGCCTCCGRTCAGGCCAAGTTCGAACGGCTGTTCACCCCCGACTAAACCACCCCATGGATGACGACAACCAGATCCACGTGCCGCCCTCCTTCATGGCGGTTTACACCGACACCCGAGGGCGCCTGACGGAAAAGGCGGACGGCGTGCGCGCCCGCTACGAACTGTGCGAAGACCTGGCAGGCCACCTAGTGGAGCACGCGCAGACGCTGTACCACGTGCAGGCGCCTTCCGAGACCGAGATCCTGCAGCGCATCCACGCGGGGCTGTGCACGGCCGAATCTGGCGTGGCGGTGGCCGAAGCGACATGGATCGTCACCCGGCTGGCCGAGCTGCTGGTGTGGCAATGCCCCGTGCTGGTGCCGCCGCAGCCTGAATCAGCAGCCAACGCTGCCCAGCCACCGCAGGCAGGCTGACCAACCTTGGGACACGGTGGGCACTTGGCTATACTGCGGCCCATGTCCACGCACACCCCCTTTGCCATGACCGCCGCACCTGCGGTGGCGTTGCAGTGCGTGGGCAAAACCAAAAAACCAGAGCTCATCTGACCGGAGCTGTGGTTCCGTCCGGATGAGCGACGGAACCACCTGGTAGAGAAATTTCTTTTTCTCGTTTCACTCCCCGGCATTCCGCGCGCGCTCCCTCCGGACGGTTCTTCCCCTGGTCGAACCCTGAAAGGATGCTTCGCATGTCTGCCACCGATACCGCTACCTCCCACCAGCCGCTGTTCAGCGGGCTCTGGATCGCCTTGGTCACACCGTTCAAGGACGGCGCCGTGGATCACCCGGCCCTTGCCGCCCTCACCACCCGGCTGCGTGCCGACGGCGTTGCGGGCTTCGTTGCCTGCGGCTCGACCGGTGAGGCCGCGGCCCTCGACAAGGCCGAGCAACTGCAGGTGCTGGAGACCGTGCTCAGCGCCGCCCAGGGTTTGCCCGTGGTGATGGGCGTGTCGGGCTACCACCAGGGCCAGGTGCTGGAGCAGGTGCAGGCCCTTGCACACTACCCGGTGGCAGGCCTGCTGGTGTCCGCCCCGCACTACATCCGCCCCTCGCAGGAGGGCCTGCTGCACTGGTTCCGCACTCTGGCCGACGCCAGCGCGGTGCCCCTGCTGATCTACGACATCCCGTACCGCACAGGCGCCACGCTCACCACCGAAACGCTGCTGGCGCTGGCGGCACATCCGCGCATAGAGGCCATCAAGGACTGTGGCGGCAACACGGCCAAGACGCAGGCCCTGATCGCCGATGGCCGGCTGCAGGTGCTGACGGGCGAAGACGCGCAGATCTTCCATACGCTGGCCCTCGGCGGCGCAGGCGCCATCTCTGCCTGTGCACACTGGCAGACGCCACTTTTTGTGGAGTTGATGGCATTGCTGCGTCAGGGCGACCTGCCCGCAGCCCGCCATTTGTGGCAGGCCTTGCAACCCTGGGTGGAAGCGTGTTTTGCAGAGCCCAACCCTGCCCCGCTCAAGGCCATGCTGGCGCATGCAGGGTGGATGCACAGTGAACTGCGCGCGCCGATGATGCCGGCCTCAAAGGCGCTGCAAGATCGTTTGAAGGCGCTTTGAGGTGACGTGCTGGCGAGCGCGGGAGCGCCCTGGCTAGCCGCCCGTCACCGGGGGGAAGAAAGCCACCTCGGCCCCATCGGCCAGGGTGGCGGACTCGTCGCTCAAGGTCTGGTTGAGTGCCATGCGCACGGCCCGGCCCCGCGCGAGGCTGCTGGCATGGGCACCACCGCGTGCGATGAGCTCGTCGCGCAAGGCGCCCAGCGTGGTGGCAGCGGTTTCGACCGCCTCGCTGCCGTGCCCAATGGCCTCACGGATCGAGGCAAAGTAGCGCACAGAGACCTTCATCCCAGCAACTCCGAAAACGCGATAAACCGCACCATATCGCCTGGCGCAATCGTCTGGCCCGCCGGGTTGTCCACCACGCCATCACCCCAGGCGGCCGAAGTGAGCACGCCCGAACTCTGGTTGTTGAACAGGTCCAGTCCGCCCGCCGCGTTGTGCTGCACGCGCAGAAATTCGCGGCGTTTATCGGCTTTGGGCCAGGTGAAATCGGCACGCACCGCCACGGCCTGCGGAGTCACGTCCTGCACGCCCTGCAGCCGCAGCACAAAGGGCCGCACCAGCAACGCAAAGGTCAGAAAGCTCGACACCGGGTTGCCGGGCAGGCCCATGAAGTGGGCAGCACCGCCTTCACGCGGGATCTGGCCATAGGCAAACGGCTTGCCGGGCTTCATCGCGATCTGCCACAGGTCCAGCGTGCCCAGAGTCTCCACAGCAGGCTTGATGTGGTCTTCCTCACCCACGCTCACGCCCCCGCTGGTCAGGATCAGGTCGTGCGCGCTGCTGGCCTGGCGCAGGGCGTCGATGGTGGCCTCGCGCCGGTCGGGCACGATGCCCAAGTCGGTCACCTCGCAGCCCAGGCGTAGCAGCATCGCACGCAGGAAAAAGCGGTTGCTGTTGTAGATGGCACCGAGTCGCATCTGCTCGGGCGGGACTTCGCCGGGCATGACCAGTTCATCGCCCGTGGAAAACAGCGCCACGCGCGGGCGCCGCGCGACCTGCAGCTGGTGCTGACCGATGCTGGCCGCCAGGCCCAGTTCGGCCGGAGTGAGACGCGTGCCAGCCGACAGCACCACCGCACCCCGGGTGATGTCTTCGCCCGCGCTGCGGATCCACTGCCCGGCTTGCGGAACGGCGTTGATACGCACCGAGCCCAGGCCATCGGCCGCCGCAAGGGCTTCACAGTCTTCCTGCATCAGGATGGCATCGGCGCCTGCAGGCACTGGAGCGCCGGTGAAGATGCGCGCTGCCGTGCCGGGCTGCAGTGGGTCGCCCGCACTGCCGGCAGGAATGCGCTGGGACACCGGCAACACCACCCCTGCCGCCGCCACATCGGCGCAGCGCAAGGCGTAACCATCCATCGAGCTGTTGTCCTGGGGAGGCACCTGCAGAGCCGACACACAGCTTTGCGCCAGCACGCGGCCGTCGGCGTCAAAGGTGGTGACGGTATCGGAGCCTGGCAGCAGCTGGGCGTGCGCCAGCAGGTCCGCCAGCGCCTCGTCCAGCGGCTTGAGCGGCTTCATTGCGGGGCGCATGGCAGCAGCCCTCCGTGCAATTCCCAGTTGTATTCAAAGCGGTGTTCGTACTGGATGAGCCAGTCCACCACTTGGTCGGGTGCGTTCAGGTCCAGCAAGGGCAATTGCGTGGCAACCGGCAGGCTCTCGGGGGCATCAGTGGCCACAGCCACCACAAAGTCGTCTTCGGGGTAACGCACGGGCTTGGCCACTTGCCCTGGCTCGGGGGCKCGCCAGACTTCGATCTTGAGCAGGTCGCTGTSCTTGAARCCCTCSACCAGCACCCAGTCCACACCCTGGTAAAGCTCCGCCAGCAGGTGGTGCACGCTGAGGGTGGCAGGCTGCTCGAACTCGCGCACCAGCATCAGGCGCTTGTCCGATGCAGCGACCACCTCGAAAGCCCCCGCCTCGCGGTGGCGGTAGGTGTCCTTGCCCGGGTGGTCCACATCAAAACTGTGGTGSGCATGCTTGACCACCGACACTCGCAGGCCCCGCAGCCGCAGCGCGGGGATCAACTGCTCGACCAGCGTGGTCTTGCCACTGCCGGAAAACCCGGCAAAACCGACAACCTTCATCCACTGCTCCTTGATTAGCTATGTTATTTATAGCTTAAAGTGCATACCAGACTAGCGCCCGGGGCAATATTGACCACAAACGACCCTGTCCTGGCCCGCCCGGCATCTGCCGGCCGCTCACGCGGACAGGCAGGTACCGACCACTCACCCCAACGCTGCAGGGGAGCAATGGCGTTCGATGTAGGCCTTGACCAAGTCCACATCGGCGGGCATCACCTGTACACGCTTGGGCAGGTCTTCGATGCCTGCAAACTTGGCAGGCCGCTCGGGCGCATGGCCCAGCGCTTCGACGATGGTCTCGGCAAACTTGATGGGCAGCGCCGTTTCCAGCACGATCATCGGTACGTTGGGGTCTTGGTGATGCTCCAGGGCCACCTTCACCCCGTCGGCGGTGTGGGTGTCGATGGTCACGCCATGGCGCTGATAGTTGTCGCGGATCGTGGCCAGGCGGTCGGCGTGGGTGCTCTTGCCACTTTCAAAACCGTATTTGGTGGCGGCATCGGCAAACAGCGGCTCCGCGCTCAAATCAAAGCGGCCGTAGGTTTGCAATGCAGCGCCGAACAAGGCCTTGGTACGTTGGCCGTTGCGGCCCAGCAGGTCGAAAATGAAACGCTCGAAGTTGCTGGCCTTGCTGATRTCCATCGAAGGGCTGGACGTCTCGTGCGTGTCGGCACTGCTGCGCACGCGGTASAYGCCGGTGCGGAAGAACTCGTCGAGCACGTCGTTCTCRTTGGTGGCMACCACCAGCTTGGCAATGGGCAGGCCCATCATGCGCGCCACATGGCCCGCGCACACGTTGCCAAAGTTGCCCGATGGCACCGTGAAACTCACCTTCTGGTTGTTGGTCTCGGTGGCCTGGATGTAGCCCGCAAAGTAGTACACCACCTGTGCCAGCAGGCGCGCCCAATTGATGGAGTTGACGGTGCCGATCTTGTACTTGTGCTTGAAGGCATGGTCATTGGAGACGGCCTTGACGATGTCCTGGCAGTCGTCGAACACACCTTCGATGGCGATGTTGTGGATGTTCTCGTCCAGCAGGCTGAACATCTGCGCCTGCTGGAACGCGCTCATGCGGCCGTGCGGGCTGGTCATGAAGACACGCACGCCCTCTTTGCCGCGCATCGCGTATTCGGCGGCGCTGCCGGTGTCGCCACTGGTCGCGCCCAGGATGTTGAGCTGCTCGCCTCGGCGCTTGAGCTCGTACTCGAACAGGTTGCCCAGCAGCTGCATGGCCATGTCCTTGAAGGCCAGCGTAGGACCGTTGGACAGGGCTTCGAGCCACAGACTGTTTTCGAGGTGGCGCAGGGGCACGATCTCGCCCGTGCCGAACACTTCGGCGGTGTACGTCTTGGCGCACAGGGCCTTCAGGTCGGCAGCGGGAATGTCGTCGACGTACAGCGACAGGATCTGGAACGCCAGCTCTGCATAGCCTTGCTC
>NZ_JBGFFF010000199.1:0-6765 GCF_056175785.1 Acidovorax sp. LjRoot204 | reverse complement strand
ATAGAACTCCTCGACGACCTCCACCCCTTCCTCTTCCGATTCCTCGAACTCCCCCAGCGCCAAACCCTGCCGCGCCGCTTCATCCAGCGCCGCCTGATCCAGCCCCAGCGCAGCCTGCTGCTCGCGCTCCTGCCGTGCCAACGCCACGACCTGGGCCAGGCTGCTTCCCGCTCTGAGCGTCAAATCCACGTAGTAGATCGGCGTGCGATGCGACAGCGTCGTGGACTTCCCCCGCAGCCGAAGCTCCAGAGGCAACCCTGCCAGCAACCCGCCCGACACCGCAAACAGATACCGCAGCCGAGCCGACAGTGTCCGAATGCTGTTGAACCCCGTCGTCCGAAACACAAAGCTGCCCAACTCGTCGCCAGTCATACCCTCAATACCCGCTTCGGTATTCCCCTCCGCCTCCACCCGTACATGCAGCCGCCCATACGGCTTGCAGTTCCCGTCCTGGGCCAATGCACAGACTGCAGGCGAAGGGCAGGGCAGGGACTGCATCCCTGACAGGGTTACCCGCTTGCAACTCTCCCCATCCCCCACACAAAGAGGCCTTCCCGTGGCCCGGTCAAACATCGTGTAGTTCGCCCTGAGGATCAGGTCCGGGTCGTCGAACAGCAGTCGCACCGGAATGCTGCGCAGCTTGGCCCCCGGCTCCTTGCGCAGTTGCGCATCCACCGGATGCGGAACCCAGCCCTCCTTGTTCTGCACCTGGCTGGTCAGGGTGAACTCATCGTCCTTCTCTGGCAGGCGACGCCCGTTCTTCTCCACCACCCGCCCAATCGCAATGCGCCCGATCACGGGCGGTGTCAAAGCCAAACCTTTGAGCATGTGAATCTCCTTGTTGAATGTGAACACCCTCCAAAACACAACGGGCCTCACCGTCACAGATGAAGCCCGTCTGGGGATGCGCGAATGAAAATGAATTGAATGAACCTGGACTCCGATATCCCCGGCCCACCTTCAGGTCTGCACCAGAAACCTCCGACTCCCCGGCTTGGGCACCGTGTACGCCCGCGCGATCTCCGGCTGCTCCTTGGCCAGCCGCGCTGTATCGAGCTGCGTCCCATCCCGACTGCGTTTGAAACTCACCTCCCCGTTCTCAAACACCGCCCGGCTCGAATCCTCCATGCGCTGCTGAATGGCTTGCTTGAGCTGGGCCTCCAGAGCCGTGTTGGTCRCCAGCACCTCCCGCACCGCCAGCAGGTCTGAAAACACCGCCCCCATCACCAGGTCATGCTTGAGGTTCAGCGTGAAACCCGTGTCCCGGGGATATAACGCCCGCAAAGCCCGGTCTGCCGAATCCGACCCATCGGCCGGAGGCGCCTGGCCCCGCTCCACATAACCCCAGAACTCCCGCTCCAGGGTGATGAGCTGGGCAATCAACTCCTCATCCCGCTCGATCCGGAAGATCTGCAGCTCCTGACCCCCGAGCAACACCGCCACATCTGCAGCCTGTTTGCCCGTCACGGCCAACTGGTGCTGCACCTGCAACTGCACATACTCCGGCACCCCATCCCGCCAGAGCCAGGCCCCCTGAATGCCAGCGGTCTTGCATTCCAGTAGTTGCACATCCGGCGCCCCAAGGACCTCCCGGTCGATGTTGGCAAGCATCCAGGGGTGCTCAGGATGCTGCAGCACCGCGTTGATGCGCCGCACCCGATTGCCTGTGCGGCGGGTGTAGTGCGCTGCCACGATGGGTTCCAGAAGCGAACCCCAGTACATCGGACTCAGATCGTCCGCACCCCCATCCCCCGGTGGGGCGACAGGCGCACGACCGGTCTTCTCCATCCACAGTTCCAGCTGCGACTGGTAGGGATTGAGCCCCACGGCCGCTGCCGCATCTGAACTCCCGATACCTCCTTTGCGGACCTGCAACCACTGATCGCGGTCCAGGTGCTGTGTCTTGACCAGCTTCAGCGCTGGGCGGGTCTTGGAACAAGACGGACCCGCAGGTGAAACAACAGGAACAACCATGGTGACTCCTTCGAAAAGATAAAAACAAGAGAACCCGAACGCCACCCCACAAAGCAAAAGGCCCCGTCTCCCAAAGGAGGCGGGGCCTATGCCGCAAGGCAACGAATAAGAAACGATCCTGAAAAAAAGCAGCTGAACCCTCTTCCGAGCCCTTCATGACGCCATCTGCAACGCCTGCTCCAGCGCCCGCTGCTTGAGGGCAGCTCCCTGACCAAACCAGGCACTGTCGAGCCGGTACTCCTGACTGCGCGCCCGGCGCTCGTGATCCACGAACTCGGTGACGGCGCACAGCAGGCCCCAGGCAGTGCCCTTGGCGGCTGCCAGCTCGGCACCCCGCCCCTGGCCCTCGTACATGGCCTGCACCTTCTTGAGGGCACGCTCATTGGTGAGACCTGCAGATGCATCCGCATGACCATCGGTCTGGCACAACACCTTGAGGAAGTAGTTCATGGACTCATGGCTCTTGACCTTGCGCTCGGACAGGGTCTTCATGCGGTACATGAAACCGTCCCATTGCGAGACGGCAATGCCCAACTGCTTCTTGACCGCCTGCGCATCAAAGCTGGTGCTGTGAGGCACCTTGATCGCACTCGATGTTCCTGACAGGGCAATGGAGAGGGTGTTGTTGCAGACCACACGCACCGTAGTTGGAGTGGCTGTGGTCGCCAAGGTCCCGTCGCAGGAAGTGGCCAGCAGCAGATAACCATTGACCACATCGTTGCCCTTGAGTGCCGAGGACTTGCCCGTGCGAGCCAAGGCCCAGAACTTGCGCCCTGCCTTGAGAACCCCGGCGGTCTCCAGCTCATAACCAGAGACTTCCGTCAGATCCCGGTAGAACTCCAGCACCTGCTTGGGCTGCACGACCTGGTAGCGGGCACTGACCACTGACAAAGGAGCCTTGGTATCGCTGCGGTACAGCACCTTCTGGTCGGGGAACTCCATGGGTTCGCCATAGAGGTCCGAGACAGAAGACGCGGTGCCAGAGCCAGAACCAGTCCCGGACTCCGTGGCCATGTAGCGCACGGGGGTCTCGCGGATGGTCCAGTCCATGCCCGCTTCACGGGCCCAGACATCGATGGGTTGTTTTGCGGGCAACTGCTGACCCAGGTTGTGCCAGGGGGTCTCACCGACATAGGCCATGGTTTGAACGAGATGTGCCATTGAAATACTCCTTGTAGAAATGGAAGAAAGAACAAGAAAACGAAAGACCGACAACACGAAACCACCCACTCGCGGCTACGCCACTGCGCTGCCCTAGAGAGCGCACAGCAAGGACAGAGAACCAGGCCAGGTGGAACGAGAAGAAGAGAGAGACGAAAAGCCAAAGAAGCGCGAGGCCGAGAGATCAGCAGGACGAATGCCGCCCACACACCTCACTCGCGCGGAGGACTAAAGGTGTGGCCGCACTCCAGGCAGCGGTAGTTGTCCAGGCAGTTCTGATCGACGGCTTCACCGATCTTGCTGCCGACTTCGCAACCGATGGCGCCGCCTACCAGGCCACCGAGGGCTGCACCGGCGAGACCGCCCAGGACGGATCCTGCAGGACCGGCGAATGCGCCGAAAGTAGCGCCCAGTCGGGCACCGCGCAGTGCACTCGCTGCACCGCTGGCAGCGCCTGCGAGTGCGCCGACAGCGCAGCCGGCATTGCGACCGAGGTCGCGGGATTCCAATCGTGGGGATTGGCATTGGGGACAGGTGAGCATGAGAATCTCCTTGAAAACATACGTGGTGAAGAAACAGGGAACCGAGACAGCAAGACCAACCGGCAGCCCCAACGCAAAAGCCCCGGATGCGTGAACACACGGGGCTGAAGAGGGCGGTAGACCGGAGAGCAGACCAGCAGAAAGACAGAAAACTCCGACCAAGACGGCATAAAGCCCGGCGGCTCGAAATGAGCTGCCGGGCTTTATGGGCGTTGTACGACTGCCAAAGGGCAGACGATGGTCAGGTCACTGGGGTGATATGTGACTGAAGAAATTTGGGATCGAAGGAAAAGGGCGTTCGCCCAGCTCATATGTGGCCTCCAAGGACGCTGCCAAAGGGTGTCAAGCCACGGAGGGCTGCGACTGTGCGTTTTGTGAAGGTACCTCTTTGGTGCAAGCGCATTGCCGCACGGAGCGCACGATAGAGATGGTCTGCAGGGACTGCTCCTTGCCGCGGATGGCAAAGCAGTGGCGGCCGTACTTGCCCTGGATCACGCGGATCTGTGCATCAGATGCGGGAAGCTGAGGGGTTTGCTGTGCGCTGTGAATTAGGCGCTTGATCTCGTGTTGATCGGGATCTGATACTGATTGGCCTGGCTGATGGCGATGCAGGATCTCTCGGTAGAAGAGGCTGGCTTTGTTGATGCTGGGAAAGTCTTGGCCGTCGATGTGGACGGGGATTCTGGATGGCATGGGAACTCCACGGGTCGCGGGGACCGTTGTTGTTGAACAAGTGGAGTGGCCCGGGCTACTGTGAACCACTCACAGTATTTGGGGGGACTGTGGAGCCGCGTGATTCGTTTGCGAGGGCTGCTTCAGGCTGGTTGCCGTCGTTCACCTCAGAAGTTCGAATGACTGCTGTTACCGAAAGCAGTCATGGCACCAAGACTTTCGAGAAGGTCAGCTCTACACCTCAAAGCTGCCACTGGAATCTGACGATCACCAAGTGACTGCTTTGCCGTGTGCTGACCTGGTGCTATCGCTGCGAAGCCGCCGGCCAACCGAAGGCGGAAAGAGGCTGGCTGCTGCCATTGAGATTTGGCGCCCAATGACCGCTAGCGTTAGCACCGATCAGTCTTTGGATCCCAGGATGGGCTGACCGCAACACTTTCTGGTCCATCTGTTGGCATTTGCGGGGGCCTTCGTCATTGGCTGCAGACCAAAAAAGCCGCCGATGCATTAAAGTTCGGCAGTCCTGTCAAATACATGAGGCCGTCAGGCGTTGTAGGAAAAGCAGAATGAGCGACCTATCCTTTGCCAAACGCATCGCCTTAATGAACGCGATGTACAAGCTGCCGGCTCAAGATACCCCTGTTCTTCCGGCTGACCCGGCAGATCGCTTGCGTAAGTTCAAGGCAACGCTCCTTGACGAGGTCAATGAAATTGATGACATCGTCGCGGCCTGCGAGCGCAATGCTGAACCGATCGATGTCATGGTCGCGATTGCTGACCTGCTGGGCGACGTCATCGTTTACTGTCGCTCGGAGGCTCTCAAGTTCGGGCTGCCGCTCGAAGATGTACTGGCTGTCATCATGGACAGTAATGAAAGCAAGCTTGGCGCAGATGGCAAGCCCATCTATGACGCGAATGGCAAGTTCCTTAAAGGCCCGAACTACTGGAAGCCCGAGCCCAAGATCAAAGAGCTGCTGCAGGCGGCTATCGCCGGTGCGAAGGACTGACAAGGCCCTTAGGGTTCTGCTTCGGACGGGACTCCCTCGCTGCGGTCAACCGTCACCGTGAAACGGTGCCAGAGGTCGGTCCCGGTGGAGCGCTTCTTCTTGCGACGGGGATGGTCGAACAATAGGCCGACTTGTTCGGGATACACGCTAGCGAAGATCGCCGATGCAATGCCGCATGGCTTAGGTCCAATGGGCGCGACGAACATGCGCTTGTCCTCGCTCAATGCTGCACGTGTGCGCTCCAGGCATTCGAACGCAGCTTCTGGGTCATTTGCCGCGCAGTAGTCCAACTGCAGCCCGTGCTGGACCAGCGCGGGCAAGTGCGGAATGATCGCGTCGAGCTCCCACCCGGGGTGATAGGCCGGGATGCCGAAGACCAGCTTGACGTCTTTAGAGGCGATCATCTGGTGCTCTTCAAGCGCGCGGTCGAGCCGCTCTGGCTCGAATCCCAGAAAGAATACCCCTGCTTCAACCTCGTCGCTGGTGAGGTCGACAATTGCGTTGGGGATCGGCGCGTAGCCGCGGGTCGGCTCGGATAGCATGAAGTGATCTCCGCCAGGACTCGCACGCTGGTACTGGGCGGGCTCAACGTAGATGATATTCACCGAGGTAGCGCCGCTGGCTAGCAAGGCATTGGTGGCGCAGAACAGCTCCGCAAAGCCCAGCGTGGTAGCCTCAAGCACCACCTTGTCACGATCGAAGCCACTAAGCATTTCCGATGCCAAGTCGCTGGATTTGGTTTCGGTTCCCACCGTCAGCGACATGTCGTCGACGCCGTACCCGAGCAGCACTCGCGCCGACTCTGGTACACAGCCGCAGGCCAACTGCCCGCGATCATCAAGCTGCTCGCCGTGCAGTAGCACCATGTTCTCAGGAAGTTGGAGTTCGGCCGCGCTGGTGCCAGATCTCGAGAAGAATTTGACCTTCATGACAGGAGCAGGCCGAGTTGCACAGCATCGGCATCGGACAACTGACGCGCCAGACCTCGGGCCAATTCCCGGTAGTCCGTCTCGTTGCCCATGATGAGCATGTGGAACTGCTCCACAGAGATTTCCAGCTTGCGCTTGCGGCGGTAACTTATCTGGAAATATGGCGCGTAGATCGGGTTAAGCTGGTAGTCGACGATATCCAAACCGACGCCAGACTTCGACTTGGTCTCCTGTTGCTCGACGAGGATGCCAAAGCGCAGGGCCTCAGCGATGAAAGCGTGCTCTTCGGCCTGTAGCGCCCGACCTCCGGAATTGATCGTGAACTGATTCTGTTCGGGTTCGCTCATCGCCGGGCTTGCCTGCAGTGCCCGGAAGATGCTTCCCAACCGCAGCACGAAAACCCGCAGCTGTTCGCCCAGGCGACCGAAAGTTCGGATTTCCTTTATCAGCTGCTCCGAAGCGTCGTAGGCAGCGCGACAC
>NZ_JBGFFF010000198.1:0-6782 GCF_056175785.1 Acidovorax sp. LjRoot204 | reverse complement strand
CTCAAACACCTTCCCTTTGCGGCGCAGTCCTGCAGTATCCACCAGCTCAAAGCGCTGGCCATTGCGCTCAAAAGGCACAGTGATGGCATCGCGGGTCGTGCCGGGCATATCAAATGCCACCAGTCGCTCTTCGCCAAGCCACGTGTTGATCAGGGTGGACTTACCCACGTTGGGGCGCCCCGCCACGGCAAGCTTGATTACGCCCTTGTCCAACGCCGTATCCGAATCGTCAGGCTCAGGCAGATTGAGCGGCTCCAGCGCAATGTCAACCAAACTGCGTATGCCCTGCCCGTGCGCCGCAGACACAGGATAAACCTCGCCCAGCCCCAGCTCATAGAACTCCGCTAGTTGGACGCCCTGGAGCATGCCCTCCGCTTTGTTGGCGACGAGCACGCAAGGCTTGCCCAAGCGACGCAAGTAATTGGCAATGTCGTGGTCTTGCGCGGAAACACCTGCACGGGCATCCACCACAAAAATCACCACGTCCGCCTCTGCGACGGCCTGCTGCGTTTGTTTGGCCATCTCGCGGTAGATGCCGCTGGAAGCGTCGGGTTCGAAGCCACCGGTATCAATGACGATGTACTCGTGTTTTCCCTGCTTGCCGTTACCGTAGTGCCGGTCACGCGTAAGTCCCGCAAAGTCAGCGACGATAGCGTCACGCGACTTGGTCAGACGGTTGAAGAGCGTGGACTTGCCGACATTCGGACGCCCCACGAGGGCGATAACTGGCTTCATTGAATAAGACCGATCAATCTGGACGGAATCCGTAAATGCCGCCATTGCGGGTAACAACCACCAGGGTATCTGCAGCCACGACTGGGGCAGCAGCGATGGCAGACCCATCTGTCGCCAGCCTGTTCAGGGGCGAACCATCTGTACGAGACAGCAAATGCACCAAACCCGAGTCGTCACCGACGACTACCGAGCGCCCTAGAAGCAACGGCGCCGTGAGTTTGCGGTATTTAAGTCGATCGATACCCCACAAGCGTGAACCATCCGCGCGGCGCCACGCAACAAGAGTGCCATTGCTCTCAGAGCCAAAAATGGCCTCTGCATCGCCGTGAACGCCTTCTGCTCCGCTAGCAGGCTGCGTCCAGACGGTCGTTCCCCTTGCCGTGTTCACACAACCCACAGCAGCTTGAAAGGATCGAGCGCACACTGTTTCTCCCACACGGCTCGTGCGCCCCACCAACTCGACAAGGCGCTCCACATCATTGGTGCCCCGTGCGCTGGCGATGGGAGTCTCCCATCGTACACTGCCATTGTCAGGATTCAATCCGACCAAACGGCCTGACAACCCCACCACYAGTGTGTCACCCACAGCGGTCAAGACACCAGCCTGGCGCAATATCAAAGGCTCGCCGGGGCGCTGCTGGGACCAGAGACGACGACCTGTCGACAAATCATAGGCAGACACGGATCGATCTGCCGACAACACGAAAACACGACCGCCTGCAACCAGAGGTGGTGTGAATACCTGAGCAGCGAGCGTCTCACGCCAGCGCTCACGCCCCCCATCAATAACAATCAGTGCATTGTTACGCGAGACCACCGCCGCGAACTTGCCATCGCTACCCACAGCTGCCGACAGAGGCTCAGCCAGCGCTGCTCTCCAGATATCCCCCCCCGTACGCGCATCCAGGGCTGCCACCGCACCATCAGCTGATGCGACGGTCACCACATTGCCAGCAACATGGACCTCCAATGGCAATCCAGCCACATTGCCAAGGCGCGCAGTCCATGCTTGCCGCACGCCCAGAACGGCCACATTGGCTCCGAGGTCGGCAGGCACAGGCTTAGACTTGTCGGCGCTCCACAAAGAACAACCGGCCAACGTGGCAGCCACTAGTGCTACCACCAGACCGCGCACAAAAAATTGGTGCCCTGACCTTGCGTTGATAGGCGACGACATGGTTATTTGGACTCCGCAGGTGTTGCGGTTGAAGAGACAGCAGAAGCCACATTCACACCTTGCAGCGAGACACCCAGCGCGTTCAGCTTGATTTCCACCAGACGGCGGTACTCGACACTGTCTTCGAACCCCTTATATGCCTTGGTGTACTCAGCAATCGCGTCCTGACGCTTGTCCTGGAGCATCAGGACGTCACCCTTGCGGTCCGCCACAACAGAGGAGAATTCCGGCGCGAAACTACTGGATAGTTGCTTGAGTGCTTCGTCATAGTTCTTTTGATCCATCAGCACACCAGCCAATCGCAACTTGGCCAAGGCCTTGAGGCCCTCGTCTGACGATTGTTCTGCAACCCACATAAGCGCCTCTTTGGCGCCTTCGACATTACCAGTGCCCTGCATGGCCTTGGCGAGGGTCAAGCCTGCCTGCCCAGCTTGGACAGTCCCTGCATATTTAGACTTCAGATCGGCAAAAGCTTGTTCCATGCGGACGTTATCGGCAGACCGCGCAGCCACATCCACAGCATCAAACAACGCAGCCGCCTGCGTGGCCTGCCGGGTTTGCCAGTACTGGTAACCGTTCCAAGCAGCCGCTGCACCTGCAACGACAATGACCACGGAGCTGATCAACGTGCCCCAGGTGTTCCAAAAATGCTTGAGCTGGTCTAGCTGCTCTTGTTCTTCAAGGTCGAGATGATTTGCCATGGAATGTGATTGGGTTAGCGGGTGGATTGTAGGGTGGCCGACCATTGCGCGACCAAGTCCAGCGGGCGCTCGGTTTGCTCACCTGCGCCATCACGCAAGGCTTTGACAGTCACCATGCCACGAGACAGCTCATCATCGCCAAACACCAGCGCGTGCATTGCACCACTGGCATCAGCCTTCTTGAATTGCGATTTCATACTGCCCATGCCCTCCAGCGAAGGGGCCGCGTGCATCTGGACACGAACACCATGTTGGCGCAATTGCTCGACAGTAGCCACCGCCCGAGGTAACGCGGCCGCCGAAGGGACAATGGCATAGACGTCCGGAACCAGCAAAGGGGTGGCACTTTGCTGCTCCTTGAGCAACTCCAGTACCCTTTCGACCCCCAACGCCCAACCCACCGCCGGTGCGGCCTTGCCACCGATTTGTTCGATCAAGTAGTCGTAGCGCCCCCCACCGCAGATCGTGCCCTGCGAGCCCAACTGATCCGTCACAAACTCGAACACAGTGAGGTTGTAGTAGTCCATGCCACGCACCAGGCGAGGATTGACAGTCCAAGCTATCCCGTTGGCATCAAGAATGGCCTTGACGGCATTGAAATGCGCCAAAGACTCCTGACCCAGAAAGTCAATCAAACGAGGCGCTGCTTCCACCAGCGACTGCATSGCGGGATTCTTGGTGTCGAGGATGCGCAGAGGGTTGCTGTGCAGCCGCCGACGCGCCTCCTCGTCAAGAGCATCGACGTGCTGTTCCAGATACGCGATCAATGCAGTACGGTGAGCCTTGCGCTCGTCCGGCTGCCCCAAACTGTTGAGTTCGAGACGCACATTCTGCAGGCCAAGGTCGCGCCACAGGGCACTCGCCAGAAGAATCAACTCCGCATCGACCTCGGCACCCGGAAACCCCAGTGCCTCGGCGCCGATCTGGTGAAACTGGCGGTAGCGTCCGCGTTGGGGACGCTCATGACGAAACATGGGGCCCATGTAGTACAGGCGCTTACCGCCGTCGTACAACATGGAGTGCTCTGCAACCGCACGCACCACACCAGCTGTCGCTTCGGGGCGAAGCGTCAGCTGCTCCCCATTGAGACGGTCCTCAAACGAGTACATCTCTTTCTCGACAATGTCGGTGACCTCGCCCAATCCACGTACAAACAACGGTGTGGGTTCGACAATGGGTGTGCGGATATTGCGATAGGCGTAGCGCGCCATCAGGTCGCGCACCTTGGCCTCCAGCCACTCCCAACGGGCAGATTCCGGAGGCAGGATGTCGTTCATGCCCTTCACCGCAACCAGCTTCTCTGGTTTGGACGAGGGACTGCTTTTTTCGTTACTCACAGCGCTTCTTTTCTATGTCTGGCGGAAATTTACATAAGCTGGACAGACCACCTCCCGAGGCTTTACGGTGCGGGTGGCTGCAGCACTACCGGTCAAGCAGCAGACACCCCGGCGCCAAAACGCTTTTCGATGTACTGCTCGACGATGCGATGGAATTCATTGGCGATATCGTCACCGCGCAGGGTCATTGCCTTCTCGCCATCAATGAAGACAGGGGCGGCAGGCGCCTCACCCGTCCCCGGCAGACTGATTCCAATGTCTGCGTGCTTGCTTTCACCCGGGCCATTGACGATGCAGCCCATAACTGCAACCCGTAGCGATTCCACACCCGGATAACGCACGCGCCACACAGGCATTTGTGCACGCAGGAAATCGTCGATTTGCTTGGCCAGGTCCTGAAAGGTGGTGCTGGTGGTACGGCCACATCCCGGGCAAGCGGTAACGCTGGGCACAAAAACCCGCATGCCCAAGGCCTGCAAGATTTCGGATGCCACAACCACCTCTTGGGTACGCGCCTCGCCGGGCTGGGGTGTCAACGACACACGAATCGTGTCGCCAATACCCTCTTGCAGCAGCACAGACAATGCGGCCGCCGAAGCAACCGTTCCCTTGGTACCCATACCGGCTTCGGTGAGACCCAGGTGCAAAGCGTAGTCGCAACGGCRTGCCAACTCGCGGTACACCGAAATCAGATCCTGCACTCCGCTGACTTTGCACGACAAGATGATCTGGTTGCCGTCCATCCCCATGGCCTCTGCACGACGCGCAGATTCAATGGCCGATGTGATGAGGGCCTCGTACATGACCTGACGAGCCTCCCATGGATTGCTGCGGCGGCTGTTCGTATCCATCAGCTCAGCCAGCAACTCCTGRTCGAGACTGCCCCAGTTGACACCGATGCGCACMGSCTTGTTCCAGCGCATGGCWGCMTCGATCATTTGACCAAATTGCTTATCGCGCTTGTCACCTTTGCCCACATTGCCAGGGTTGATTCGGTACTTGGACAAAGCCTGGGCGCAGTCCGGAAACTCGGTGAGCAGGCGGTGTCCGTTGTAGTGAAAATCGCCCACCAAGGGAACGTTCTCACCCATGCGATCCAGTTGCTCTCGGATGTACGGTACCGCTGCAGCAGCTTCTGGCGTATTAACGGTGATGCGGACAAACTCCGACCCCGCCTGAGCGAGCTCCTTGACCTGAATCGCGGTCCCAATGGCATCGACGGTGTCGGTGTTGGTCATGGACTGCACGCGTACGGGAGCATCCCCCCCCACGGTCACCACACGCGAACCCCAGACAACTTTCGCTTGGCGCGAACGTCTAGGTAAGGGCGAAGCAATCGCCACCGGCCCAAAATCAATCGGGGAGTTTTCCACTATTTCACCTCGAAACGCGCCACGTTTTCACGGGCGACTGCCGTCAGATCAAACGGCTTTCCTCGAACAATCACTTCCGTCGCGTCAGCGCGACCGACAATCACTGCCAAGGGCGTGGGTGCCGACACCGATACCGACTCTCCCGCCGCCAGATTGCGTTGCAACGCCAGTGCACCATTGGCATCGCGAACTTGCACCCATGACGCACCGCGCGCGCGCAGCACCAGGGGACCGGAGGGAGCATCTGCCGCGCCATCAGCGGCCGAAACAGCGCCCGCAGAAACGCCACTGCCAGCGGCAGCAGGCGCTGGAGGTGCAGCGGCAGGTGGCGCAGCAGACACGGGCATCGAAGCCGCCGAAGCAGCGGCGGGCGATGCAGAAATAGAAGCATCGGCGGGGCGCTCCACCGTTGGTGGCACCACGGCAGGTGCAGGCTCGGAGGCATTGGCCGGCAAAGCATCTGGCACCGCAACGGGCACTGGATCGGAAGAATCCCCTGGCGTGGAATGCCGAGGGACAAAGAACAAAACCACAGCTCCCACCAACAATGCAAGAACGACCAACACCACCGAACGCGAGCCGGAACCTGAACCCGCGAATGACGCCGAAGAGGACGACGAAGATTTGCCGGAACTACCCTTCACAGGTGCATTGATACCAGCGCTGTCCACCGACAGACGAGGACTCTGACTTTGGGGAAGCAAAGACAAAATGGGCGCTGGGTCAATTTTGAGGGTACGGCAAACACTCGAAGCCAGCGCGCGCACAAATACGGTGTCAGGCAGCACTGTGTAGTTATCTGCCTCCAGGGCTTCCAACTTGCTGACGGGTACCTTCAACGCAACCGCCAGGGCCGCGATGTGCATGCCTGCCGCCTGCCGGGCCTCCTTGAGCAAGCCGCCCGCCGTCACTCCGCTCTCCACCACCTCACTCATTGAAAGCCCCACGTTCGTATGCACCCAGCTCCCTGGAATCCGGGAAGCGCTTGCGCAACTGAGCAGCCAGTTGCCTCATTGCCACGGTGTCGCCTAAAGCCCGCTCCACCTTGATGCCCAGCCACAGCGATTCAGAGTTGGCGAAATCGCTGTTGTTGAGCCGTCGAATGTAAAACTGCGCGCGCGACAACTCGTTGCGCCGCAGCAAGAGCGCTGCGAGGTGATAACCGACCACCGGATTCGCAGCATCGAATTCATAGGCCTTCAAGAAAGACTGTTCCGCTTCGGGAAACTGTCCCGCCCCTGACTGGCACAGGCCACGGGCCATCCACGTTTTGCCACGCGCTGTATAGGCGGGGTTGGCAATGGCTCGGACAAAATATTGGTCGGCCTCCACATACTTTTGCTGCTGGCACATCAGCCAGCCATAGTTGTGCAGTACGTTGGAGTCATTTGCCCGTAGCGACAAGGCACGGCGGAAACTTTCTTCGGCCTGTGCATAGTCACTCAGGCGCATGTAAATC
>NZ_JBGFFF010000197.1:0-6920 GCF_056175785.1 Acidovorax sp. LjRoot204 | reverse complement strand
GCCCCGGGCTATGGCTGTGTTGCCCGCTGCAAACGCGGGTGGCGCGTTCCAGCCCCGCAGCACGGCACCAACGCAGCCGCCCCCTGCGCACCCAACGCGGCGCGCGCCGGTGCAACGGGCGGGGCAACCTCCGGCCGCCAGGCGCAGGCGCCCTGTGGCGGCCATCGAACCGACCACTCCCACCGGCTCGGCGCTGATACGGCTACTCATGCTCGGCTGGGCGGGGCTGCTGGCCTGGGGCCTCTGGGCAGGCCGACTACCGTGGTGGGTGCTGGGCGCGGCGGTCGCCGTCAACCTCCTGACCTTTCTGGTCTACGCCATCGACAAAAGCGCCGCGCAAAATGGCCGGTRGCGCACCAAGGAAAGCCACCTGCACCTGCTGAGCCTTGCAGGCGGCTGGCCCGGCGCATGGTGGGCCCAGCAGTGGCTGCGGCACAAATCCCGCAAGGCGGAGTTTCGCGCGGTGTATTGGGCGACGGTGGTGCTGCATTGCGCGGCGCTGGGGGCCTGGCTGGGTGGATGGCTGGGCTAGCAGATGCGGTCAAAAACTAACAAATTGATAGCAATCAACCCATGAAGCACTAGCGCATCAAGCGCTTTTGGCACATATTCTTGTGACCCAGCCCCCGGCAATGCAAAGCGGGCTGACGCACAGATGGCCCGCTGGCCTACACAGCGCGCCAGGAGGCCCGGTTTCAATCCCAAAGGTCTGAAACACTTCGGGAGATGCCCATGAAACCCCTCGTCCTTGATTCCACCATGACCACCATGGGCGGCGTTTTCTACCCCACCGGCCAGGTGTTTGCGCTGTTCCCCGACGAGGACTGCGCGCGCCAGGCCGCACTCGCATTGCAGGCAGCAGGCCATCAGGGCGATGTCGCCTACGCCAGCCCCGAAGTCATCCTGCAAGAAATTGTGCATACCCTGGGCACTGCAGATGCGCCGCTGCCATCTGTGGGCGCCGAAGGCGACATGGTGCGGCGCATTGCCGACCTGGCGGGCTCCGGCCACCACGGCATTCTGATCGCAGTGAACGACAAGGACGACACCGACACGCTGGTGGCAGCCATTGCCCCCGAAGGCGCGGTCACGGCGTTCTATTACCGCACCTTCATCATCGAAGACCTGATCTCGCAGCCCGCAGACGATGGCCCGCAGTCCGTGCTGGTGGGCACCCACGCTGCGGCGCCGTAAACACCGGCTTCTGCCAGGCTGGGAACACCTGGGCGGAGCCAGCGATGGCCCGCCGCGCGCAGGTTCAGGTGCGGGTGCGCATCGGCATGGCGGCCATTCCCCGCAGGCACAAGGGGTTGCCAAACTTTGCATGCGCTGGCAAGTTGATCTCTATATAGTGGGTCGGAAGCACCGCACCGCCGAATCAGCCACCCGTTCCAGGACAACCCTGGACCGCAGGCATTGACAGAGCACGCGGACACACTGATGAGGGCGCGCCGGATGGGGCCACCAGGCATCACTGGCGCAAGCAGCTTGGCACGAGGCGAGGGAGCCATCCATGGATGTATTGCAGCCGGTCGAGCGAAGGCCTGTGCCGTTGACGTTGCGGGTGACCTGGCCTTTCATCACCATGGTGTTGCTGCTGGCGGTGTGCGCCACGGCCAGCCTGCATGTTTTGTCCTCGGTGCGTGCCTTCGTTGCAGGCGAAAGCCTATGGACCAAAGGCCAGAAGGACGCCATCTATTTTCTCAACCAGTACGCCTTCACCGGCTCCCCCCAGGCCTTTGAAGGGTTCACCCGCGCCATGGAGATCCCGCTGGGCGACCGGGCGGCCCGGCTGGCCCTGGAGCCAGGCCAGGTGCAGACGGATGTGGCGCGCGACGGCTTTCTGCGCGGTGGCAACCACCCCGATGACATTGACGGCCTGATCTGGCTGCTGCGCTACTTTGACGGCTTTGATCTGGTGAAGAAGCCGGTAGACCAATGGCTGGTGGGCGACGAGTACATCCGTGCGCTGCGCGAGCTGTCGCACGAGATCCACCAGCGCAACACCGCCGGCACGGCGGACGCCCCCACCCGCGAACGGTGGCAGAACACCATCCGCGAGATCAACGCGGGCGTGACCCCGGCGGCCCGGAACTTCAGCGAGGCCCTGGGCGAAAGCTCGCGCCACATCGTGCTCCTGCTGATGTGGACCAACATGGGCATCGCCCTGGTGCTGATTCTTCTGACCCTGTGGCACACGCACAAGTTGCTGGCCCAGCGCCAGAACGCGGAGCGCGCCCTGGAGGTCGAGCGGGAACAGGCGCGCACCACGCTGGCCGCCATTGGCGATGCCGTGGTGACGACCAACATCCACGGCGAGGTCACCTACATGAATCCTGCCGCAGAAACCTTGCTGGCCCACCCGGCCGCCCTGGCCACCGGGCAACCTCTGGCGCAGTTGCTGGTCTTCGAAGATGATGCACCACCCCTGTCGGCCGACGCCCTGGTGCAGACGCTGCTGCGCAGCGATGGTGCCGCCAAGGGCAACATCCACCGCACGCTGGTGCGACCGGACCAGAGCATCGTTCCGGTGAGGCTGGTGGGCTCTCCCATCCGGCACCGGGGTGTGCTGACCGGGGCGGTGTTGGCGCTGCACGACGTCACGCGCGAGCAGCACTATGTAGAGCAGCTCTCGTGGCAGGCCAGCCATGATGCGCTGACGGGCCTGGTGAACCGCCGCGAGTTCGAGCACCGGCTTGAAGCCCTGCTCAGCCACCCGCGCCAGCCGGGCCGCGAAGGCTCTCTGCTCTACGTGGATATGGACCAATTCAAGCTCATCAACGACACCTGCGGCCACCAGGCCGGCGACGAGATGCTGCGGGAGGTCTGTCGCATGCTGCAAAGCCACCTGCGCGAAGGCGACACGCTGGCACGGCTGGGCGGCGACGAATTCGGCATCCTGCTCAAGGACTGCCCCGTTGGCCCCTCGGCGCGTATTGCAGAGCAATTGCGCCAAGCTGGCCAGGACCTGCGCCTGGCGTGGGAAGGCCAGCAGCTCAGCACGGGCCTCTCCATCGGCATGGTGCAGCTCATCCCAGCGCTCACCTCCATCCAGGAGGCCATGCGCGTGGCCGACATGGCCTGCTACCGTGCCAAGGAACGTGGGCGCAACAGGGTGTTCATCTACCAGCCCGAAGACATCGAGATGACCCGGCGCGAAGGCGACATGGACTGGGTGCGGCGCCTGCGTCTGGCGCTGGAACACAACCGTTTCCAGCTGTACGCGCAGACCATCCGCGCGCTGCAAGGCACCGGTGATGAAGGCCTGCACATGGAGGTGCTGCTGCGCCTGTGCGAGGAGGAAAACGGCCAGCTGGTGGCGCCTGGCACCTTCATCCCGGCCGCCGAGCACTACGGCATGATGCCGTCCATCGACCGCTGGGTGATCCGCCACACACTGCAGGCGCTGGTGCAGCACCAGCGCACCCCAGGCGCTCGGCCGCTGCACACCTGCGCCATCAACCTCTCAGGCACCAGCCTGGGGGATGACAGCCTGCTCAAGTACATCCGTACCACGCTCACCGAATCCGGGCTGGACCCCGCGCTGCTGTGCTTCGAGATCACCGAGACCAGCGCGATATCGCACCTGCCCAACGCGGTGCGCCTGATGAAGGAGCTGCAGCAACTGGGCTGCCGGTTCGCGCTCGATGACTTTGGCGCGGGCATGTCGTCCTTCACCTACCTCAAGCACCTGCCGGTGAATTACCTCAAGATCGACGGCGCTTTCGTGAAAGACCTTCTGCAAGACCCCACCAACCGTGCCATGGTGGAAATGATCCACCGCATCGGCCATGTGATGGGCAAGCAGACGATTGCCGAGTTCGCCGAGTCCGACGCCACCGTGGATGCGTTGCGACTCATCGGCGTGAACTACGCCCAAGGCTATGCGGTGGCAAAGCCAGTGCCGCTGTCGGAATGTCTGGCAAGGGACTACACGACCGCCTGACCACCGCGCGGGCCTGGCGCGCCTGAGTCCCGCCACCCCACCGATGCCGTTGGCGCGGCATGCCAGCCCCCCGTTTCAGCCTGCAGATGCAATGGGCAGATGGACGCCCTGCCCTGCCCGCCACGCCACGCCACGCCACGCCACGCCACGCAAGCAAGCAAGCAGGCAGGCAGGCAGCGGACTATCGCGCTTTCTTGAACGGTTTGCCGCCCGCAGCCGGCTTGGCCGCGCCCCCGGTCACGCGCGGCGGCAGGCCCGTGTGCTGGGTCAGGATGCGGCCCTTCGTGGGCTGCTGCACCGTGCGCGACGCAGGTGCCACGGCGGGCTTGGCCCCTGTCGGGGTCGAGTTCTTGCGCCGCGCGCTCTGGTAACCACCGTCGGTGAGCGGCTGGAAGGTCGGGATCAGGTGGTGCTTGCCGTTGCCGATCAGGTCCGCCCGGCCCATGGCCTTGAGCGCATCGCGCAGCAGCGGCCAGTTGTTCGGGTCGTGGTAGCGCAGGAAGGCCTTGTGCAGGCGGCGGCGCTTTTCGCCGCGCACGATGTCCACAGACTCTTCATCCACATCGCGCATTTCGCGGCGCACGCGGGTCAGCGTGTTGCGGCCCGAGTGGTACATGGCAGTGGCCGTGGCCATGGGGCTGGGGTAGAAGGTCTGCACCTGGTCGGCGCGGAAGCCGTTCTTCTTCAGCCAGATGGCGAGGTTCATCATGTCCTCGTCGCTGGTGCCCGGGTGCGCGGCGATGAAGTACGGGATCAGGAACTGCTTCTTGCCCGCCTCTTCGCTGAACTTCTCGAACATCTGCTTGAACTTGTCATAGCTGCCGATGCCCGGCTTCATCATCTTGGTGAGCGGGCCCTGCTCGGTGTGCTCGGGCGCGATCTTGAGGTAGCCCCCCACGTGGTGCTGTACCAGCTCCTTCACGTACTCGGGCGACTTCACGGCCAGGTCGTAGCGCAGGCCCGAGCCAATGAGGATCTTCTTGATCCCCTTGAGCGCGCGGCCACGGCGGTAGATTTTGATGAGCGGGCCGTGGTCAGTGGTCAAGTTCTGGCAAATGCCGGGGTACACGCAGCTGGGCTTGCGGCAGGCGGCTTCGATCTCGGGGCTGCGACAGCCCAGGCGGTACATGTTGGCCGTGGGGCCGCCCAGGTCGCTGATGGTGCCGGTGAAGCCCTTGACCTTGTCGCGGATGTCCTCGATCTCCTGAATGATCGAATCTTCCGAGCGGCTCTGGATGATGCGGCCCTCGTGCTCGGTGATGGAGCAAAAGGTGCAGCCGCCAAAGCAGCCGCGCATGATGTTGATGGAGAACCGGATCATCTCCCACGCGGGGATCTTGGTCGCGCCGTCATGGCTGCCGTTTTCGTCGGCGTAGCTGGGGTGCGGGCCACGCGCGTAAGGCAGGTCGAACACGTAGTCCATCTCGGCCGTGGTCAGCGGGATGGGGGGCGGGTTGATCCACACATCACGCGCCGTCACACCCTCGCCATGGGCCTGCACCAGTGCACGCGCGTTGCCAGGGTTGGTCTCCAGGTGCAGCACGCGGTTGGCGTGGGCGTAGAGCACGGGGTCGCTTTTGACCTGCTCGTAGCTGGGCAGGCGGATCACGCTTTTCTCGCGCGGGGGCACCTTGAGCTTGGCCTTGAGCGCCGGATTGGCAACGAACTGGATCGGCTGAATGGCAGGGTTGGGGCTGTTTTGGCCGGTAGCGCCGGTGTTATTTGCGGTGCCCGCTACAGAATCAGTAGCATTCCCATCCTCTTTGCTGCAGGTGCTGCCTTGGGCCGCAGCCTGCTCGCTGGTGGTCATGTACGGGTTGATGTGCGCCTCTACGCGGCCGGGCTCGTCCACCGTGGTGGAGTCGATCTCGAACCAGCCCTTGCCACTCTCGTCGTCCGGTCGACGCACAAAGGCCGTGCCGCGCACATCGGTGATCTGCTCCACCGGTTCACGCGCTGCGATGCGGTGGGCCACTTCGACGAGCGCACGCTCGGCGTTCCCGTACAGCAGCAGATCGCACTTGCTGTCCACCACGATGGAGCGGCGCACCTTGTCGCTCCAGTAGTCGTAATGCGCAATGCGACGCAGGCTGCCTTCAATGCCGCCCAGGATGATGGGCACGTCCTTGTACGCCTCGCGGCAGCGCTGGCTATAGACGATGGCCGCACGATCGGGGCGCTTGCCGCCCACGTCGCCGGGGGTGTAGGCGTCATCGCTGCGGATCTTCCGGTCGGCGGTGTACCGGTTGATCATCGAATCCATGTTGCCCGCCGTCACGCCCCAGAACAGGTTGGGCTTGCCCAGTGCTTTGAAGGGCTCGGCGCTCTGCCAGTCGGGCTGGGCGATGATGCCCACGCGRAAGCCCTGCGCCTCCAGCRTGCGGCCGATCACGGCCATGCCAAAGCTCGGGTGGTCCACATACGCGTCGCCCGTCACCAGGATGATGTCGCAGCTGTCCCAGCCCAGTTTCTCCATCTCGGCGCGGCTCATCGGCAAGAACGGGGCCGTGCCAAAGCGCTTGGCCCAGTACGGACGGTAGCTGGTCAAGGGCTTTGCGGCGCGCGCAAAAAAGGAGACGTCAACGGGGGCGTTCATGCAAAGGGGGTCGCGGCCGCCCCCGGTGCGATGGGGGCCTTTGTGGGGCGCGTCTGTGGTGGATAACCCGTGATTTTACGTTGGCGGACGGTTTTTGTCGCCTTGGCGGCCCTTGCCCCTCACTGTTACAGGCTTGATGGCTGTCAGACATATACTTGCTTTTGTCAATTAATTAACTGACAAAGGCATTTATGAGCGACAACACCTCTACCCTTCCCGAGTCCGTCCCGGTGCCTGCGAGTGCGGTGAAAGCCGTGCGCCGGTTCAACCGCTTCATCACCCGCCGCATTGGCGTGCTGGACCCGTACCTGGGCAGCAAGCTGTCGCTGACCGACGTGCGCGTGCTCTACGAACTGGCCCATCGCGAAGCCCCTGTGG
>NZ_JBGFFF010000196.1:0-6953 GCF_056175785.1 Acidovorax sp. LjRoot204 | reverse complement strand
GCTTGGGCTGCTGGTGTGTTTTGTGCTCAACGCCACGCTGGTGATGGTGTTCATCACCCGCATCAACCGCAACCTGCGCGAGCGCGATGCCCGCCTGGCGGCCGCACGCCGGCGCCGCGTGGAAGAAGARCACATCGTGCGCATGGGCCTSYTGGCSTCSGGCGCCGCGCACGARCTGGGCACSCCGCTKKCCACSCTKGCSGTGATCCTGGGCGACTGGCAGCACGACAAGCGGCTGGCCAGCAACGCCGCGCTCAAGGAAGACATTGCCGAGATGCAGACCCAGGTACAACGGTGCAAAAGCATCGTGAGCGGCATCCTGCTCTCGGCGGGTGAAACGCGCGGCGAGGCGTCGGTGCAGACCACTGTGCGCAAGTTTGTCGATGCGCTGGCACAGGAGTGGCGCAGCACCCGCACGATCCCCCAGTTTGACTACGACAACGACTTCGGCACTGACACGCCCATGGTGTCGGACACCACCCTCAAGCAAATGGTTTTCAATGTGCTGGACAATGCTCGCGACGCCTCGCCAGGCTGGGTGCGGCTGGCGGTCACGCGCAATGCCGACGCCCTGTGCATGACTGTGACCGATGCCGGCCCCGGCTTTGCGCCCGACATGCTGTCCAAGCTGGGTACTCCCTACCAGTCCTCCAAAAACCGCCCCGGCGGTGGTCTGGGCCTGTATCTGGTGCTGAACGTGGCCCGAACCCTGGGCGGCAGCGTGGAGGCGCGCAACCGTCCCGAAGGGGGCGCACAGATGACCATCGAATTGCCCCTGGCCTCGATTGCGCTCCCCCCGAAGGTATGAATGAACGAAAGAACCCACCGTGGACACTGAAGAAGCGCAACGACAGCTGCTGATCGTCGAGGACGACGAAGCCTTTGCGCGCACGCTGGCCCGCTCGTTTGAACGGCGCGGCTACAGCGTGTTGCAGGCAGCGAGCCTGGCCGACGTGGAGGTGTTGCTGGAGCAGCACCAGCCCGGGTATGCGGTGGTGGACCTCAAGCTCAAAGGAGAGGCATCAGGCCTGGCCTGCGTGCAGACACTGCACGCCGCTGACGACGAGATGTTGATCGTGGTGCTCACGGGTTTTGCCAGCATTGCCACCGCCGTGGAAGCCGTGAAACTGGGCGCGTGCCACTATCTCGCCAAGCCCTCCAACACCGACGACATCGAAGCTGCGTTTGGGCTCAAGGAAGGCAATGCCGAGGTGGAACTGACCAACCGTTCCAGTTCCATCAAGACGCTGGAATGGGAACGCATCAACGAGGTGCTGGCAGAAACAGGCTTCAACCTGTCGGAGGCCGCGCGGCGCCTGGGTATGCACCGCCGCACCCTCACCCGCAAGCTCGAAAAGAAACAGGTGCGTTAGCCCCAACGGCTTTGGACCCGCCCTCCCCTGTTTCGTGCCGATCCATCTCGCGGGGCGCAATCTGCACGGCCGGTCACACGCTCCCTCGGCTCCCAAACAGCACTCAGGAAGCCTCAGGCACCACCTTCAGCATCTGCTGCTCGAAAGCGCGCAAACGCTTGTAGATCGATATCTGCTCCACCACCGTGCTCCAGTTCAGCACCAGAAACTGGAACGACTCCAGCACCTTGTCAAAGGCCCGGGCAATCTGCTGCATCACCCCCAGGGTAATCACCCCCGCGATCAGCGTGGGCCCCAACGCTACCAGGGGCACCAGCACACTCACCTGCAGGTAGGACCACTTCACCACATCGAAGTACAGGTAGTGGAAAAACAGCCGGAAGTAGTTGCGGCGCACGCCCGCGAACAGCTCAGCCGCCGTGGGCGGAGAAGCCCGGTTCGGGTCGTCCTCGCCCAGCACCAGTTCCTTGCGGTACGCCGCCTCGACCCGCTGGTTGTGAAACTCCAGCCCTGGCAGCTTCACGCCCACGCAGGCCAGCAGCAACGTGCCCCCCAATGACCAGGCCAGTGCGACCCAGACCAGGGAATGCGGAACGGCACCGATGAGGGGCAGCGCAGTGACTTTGTCGGACAGCGTCCAGAGCACCGGCAGAAAGGCCCCGAGCGTCATGAGGCTGCGCATGAAGCTCAGGCCCAGGTCCTCCATGGTGCGGGCGAAACGCATGGTGTCTTCCTGAACACGCTGTGCCGCGCCCTCGATGTGCCGCAGGCATGGCCAGGCCGCCATGTAGTGCTCATTCATCGCCTGCCGCCAACGAAAGATGTAGTGTTTGCTGAAAAAATCCGCCAGCACCGCCGTCGTCACATAGATCATGGCAATGCGCGCGAAGGTTGAAAGCTGTCCCCAGAACTGCTCTGCGGTGATGCTGCCAGGCTTACCCAGAGCCTCCTGTATGAGATCGTAAAAGCTGCCGAACCAGCCGTTGATCTGCACGTCCAGCTGCACACGGTAAGCCGTGGCCAGAAGAATGACAAGAGAACCCAAGATGGACCAGGCCCACCAGCGGCGGGCGAAAAAGAAGGACTTGAACATCGTAGTGCCGTGTTGGAATGGTTCTGCGGACTCTGAGTGCAACACAGAATGAACGTTCCGCGAGAAGTGCCGTGGCCTCCTCCCCGTTCTCCTCAAGGCACACACGAACCGATCGAAGTGCAACACCACGGACCGTGGGGCGCACCAAAAAAAAGCGGCCCCGAGGGGCCGCTTTGCGCGGGAGCATCGTCGCGAGGATGCGATCAGGCGGCCACGCCCTTGGCCACGTCCGCGTACTCTTCGATCTGGTCGAAGTTCAGGTACTTGTAGATCGAAGCGCCATCCTTGTTCACGATGCCCATGGCTTCGTGGTACTCGGTCACCGTCGGGATCTTGCCCAGCTTGGACGCAATGGCGGCCAGCTCGGCMGAGSCCAGGAACACGTTRGTGTTCTTGCCCAGKCGGTTGGGGAAGTTGCGGGTGSWGGTSGACAYCACSGTSGCGCCTTCGCGCACYTGSGCCTGGTTRCCCATGCACAGCGAGCAGCCGGGCATTTCGGTACGAGCACCAGCAGCACCAAAGTTGGCGTAGTGGCCTTCTTTGATCAGCTCGCTCTCGTCCATCTTGGTGGGCGGTGCCACCCACAACTTGACGGGGATGTCACGGCTGCCGCCCAGCAGCTTGGCTGCTGCGCGGAAGTGGCCGATGTTGGTCATGCAAGAACCAATGAAGGCTTCATCGATCTTGGTGCCAGCCACTTCCGACAGGGTCTTGGCGTCGTCGGGGTCGTTGGGGCAGCACAGGATGGGTTCCTTGATGTCGGCCAGATCGATCTCGATGACGGCTGCGTATTCGGCATCCTTGTCGGCTTCGAGCAGGTTGGGGTTGGCCAACCAGGCTTCCACCTTCTCGATGCGGCGCTGCAGCGTGCGGGCATCGGCATAGCCGTCAGCGATCATGTTCTTCATCAGCACCACGTTGCTGGTGAGGTATTCCTTGACCGGCTCAGGGTTGAGCTTGATGGTGCAACCGGCTGCGGAACGCTCCGCCGAAGCGTCCGACAGTTCAAACGCTTGCTCGACCTTCAGGTTGGGCAGGCCTTCGATTTCCAGAATGCGGCCCGAGAAGATGTTCTTCTTGCCCGCCTTGGCCACCGTCAGCAGACCAGCCTTGATCGCGTACAGCGGAATCGCGTGCACCAGGTCGCGCAGCGTCACGCCCGGCTGCATTTCGCCCTTGAAGCGCACCAGCACCGACTCGGGCATGTCCAGAGGCATCACACCCGTCGCAGCGCCGAAAGCCACCAGGCCAGAGCCTGCCGGGAACGAAATACCGATGGGGAAACGCGTGTGCGAGTCGCCGCCCGTACCCACGGTGTCAGGCAGCAGCAGGCGGTTGAGCCAGCTGTGGATCACGCCGTCGCCAGGACGCAGGGCCACGCCACCACGGTTGCTGATGAACGCAGGCAGTTCGCGGTGGGTCTTCACGTCCACGGGCTTGGGGTAGGCCGCCGTGTGGCAGAACGACTGCATGACCAGATCGGCCGAGAAGCCCAGGCAGGCCAGGTCTTTCAGCTCGTCGCGGGTCATCGGACCGGTGGTGTCTTGCGAGCCCACGGTCGTCATCTTGGGTTCGCAGTAGGTACCGGGGCGCACGCCCTGGCCTTCTGGCAGACCCACGGCGCGGCCAACCATCTTCTGGGCCAGCGTGAAGCCTGCGTTCGACGCAGCAGGCGCCTGGGGCAGACGGAACAGCGTGGAGGCTGGCAGGCCCAGGAACTCACGTGCCTTGGCCGTCAGCGAACGGCCGATGATGAGGTTGATACGGCCGCCCGCACGCACTTCGTCAAACAGCACATCGCTCTTGAGCTTGAACTCGGCCATGGTGGCACCGTTCTTCACGATCTTGCCGTCATAGGGAAGGATGTCGACCACGTCGCCCATTTCGAGCTTGGATACATCGACTTCGATCGGCAGCGAGCCCGAATCTTCTTGCGTGTTGAAGAAGATGGGAGCGATCTTGCCGCCCAAGGTCACGCCGCCAAAACGCTTGTTCGGCACAAACGGGATGTCCTGGCCCGTGGCCCAGATCACACTGTTGGTGGCCGACTTGCGGCTGGAACCGGTGCCCACCACGTCGCCCACGTAGGCCACGAGGTTGCCCTTCTTCTTGAGGTCTTCGATGAACTGCATCGGACCACGCTTGCCGTCTTCTTCGGGCTTGAACGCCGCATCAGGGCGGGTGTTCTTCAGCATGGCCAGGTAGTGCAGCGGGATGTCTGGGCGGCTCCAGGCATCCGGTGCGGGCGACAGGTCGTCGGTGTTGGTCTCACCGGGCACCTTGAACACCGTGACGGTAATCTTCTTCTCGACCTCAGGACGGGTGGTGAACCACTCGGCATCGGCCCAGCTCTTGATGACTTCCTGCGCCTTGGCGTTGCCTGCCTTGGCTTTCACAGCGACGTCATTGAAGAAGTCGAACATCAGCAGCGTCTTCTTCAGACCCTCTGCGGCCACACCAGCCACTTCGGCGTCGTCCAGCAATTCAATCAGCGGGTGCACGTTGTAGCCACCCACCATGGTGCCCAGTAGTTCCGTGGCCTTGGCCTTGGAGATCAGACCCACGGTGATGTCGCCGTGCGCCACGGCAGCCAGGAAGCTGGCCTTGACCTTGGCAGCGTCGTCCACGCCAGGCGGCACGCGATGGGTGAGCAGGTCCAGCAAAAAGGCCTCTTCACCAGCGGGTGGGTTCTTGATCAATTCGATCAGCTCAGCCACCTGCTTGGCGTCCAGGGGCAGAGGGGGGATACCCAGTGCGGCGCGTTCGGCAGCATGGTCTCGGTAGGCTTTCAACATTGTTTTCTCCAGTTGCGTTCTAAAGTGGGGCGTAGCGTGTAGCTGTCGGCTCGGCACACACCAGTCGTTGATGGGTGCGCGAGGTTTTTATTTGGCGGCGGGCAGCGGGTCCAGCACGCTCACAGGCGGGTTCTTCTTGATGGCTTCTGCCACCACCACCTGCTCAGGGCTCATGCACTCGTCAGCCAGACGCTGACCAGCGCGCTGGTTCATCAGCATGGATTTGTTGGCGATCTGCAGCCACACGGCACCACCCTTGGCGTCCTCCAGGCGCACCGTGCCCGTGGTCGTCGCCACCGGCGACATGTAGTACTTGAAACCCTTGCCTTCCACATGGAAGTGGCCTGGGGTGGCGGGATCGGCTGTCACCGTGACAAAAGCACCGAGCTCGCAGGGCATGCGCCCCACGTGCACGCGCTCCGCAATCGCCAGTTCGGCGGGCGACAGGGCCGCTTCAGCGGCGATGATGCCGGCCGCCACCTGGTTGGTGGCGCTCTTGAGCTGGGTACGGCTGCTGGTGGGTTCGGCCTTGGCAGTGGCATGGCTCTTGGCGGGAGCCTTGGCTGCGGTCTTGCCATCTGCTGGCTTAGCGGCCGTCTTGGCGGTTGGCTTGGCGGCGGGTTTGGCTGCAGCCTTGGTGTCGGACTTGGCCGCTGGCTGGGCTGTTGTTTGTGCCAAGGCAAAGGCCGGAGCCAGCAACATGAGAGCGGAGGCAATGACGAATTTCATGGGAAGTCCTGCGTGGAAATGTCCAGGGGTGTTCACGATGGAACGAGAGTCGATGCGTCAAACCAGTGACGCACCGCCAAGGGTAGTGCGCGCCCAGTGCTGTGGGCGCGCTCCAGAATCTGCCAATAAAAGCGGTAGCTGGCACGGTCATGCAATACCCCATCCACACTGATGGGTGCCCAGTCCTCCAAGGCTGCCGCCGAAATGATCCGGGCTGCGGTGTCGATATCGTCCTGCAGGGGCGCAAAGGCCTGCAGGATGGTGCGGATCTGCGCCGGATGGATGCTCCACATCCGTGTGTAGCCCAGCTCGCGCGATGCGCGGCCGGCAGCACCTTGCAGGGCTGCCATGTCCGAAAACTCAGTCACCACGCAATGGGAAGGCACCTTGCCATGCGCGTGGCACGCCGAGGCGATTGCGAGCTTGGCACGCACCACCAGCGGGTGCGTGAACTGCCCGGCAGAGGTCATGGCCTGCGCGGGAATGGCGCCTCCATGGGCGGACACAAAATCCATGAGACCAAAACTCAGGCTCTGGACGCGGGGGTGGGAAGCGATTTCAAAAGCGCGCTGCACGGCAGCGGGGGACTCGATCAACACATGCAGAGGCACATGAGCCGCCGACGCGCGCTCCAACGCACGTTCAGCCAACAGCACATCATCCACCGACTCGACCTTGGGCACCATGAGATGACACAGCCTGTGTCCTGCCTCGCCCACAATGGTGGCGACATCATTGGCAAAAGCTGGGTGATCCACCGCATGAACACGAGCCGCTACCCGAGCCTCTGGAGCCGCAGCGGCTGCCAGGCGTGCCACCAGCGACGCATGCTGGGACTCCAGCCCGACAGGCGCGCCATCTTCACAATCGAGAGTGACATCAAAGACGCAGGTGCCAAATTCCTGCGTCATCTCTGCCTGCAATTGCAGGCTTTTGCGCATGCGCACTTCCACGCCGCTGTAG
>NZ_JBGFFF010000195.1:0-6958 GCF_056175785.1 Acidovorax sp. LjRoot204 | reverse complement strand
GCATGGCCGGGCAGGGCGGTTTGCCCAAGTCGGCCGGATCGCTCACTGCCGTAGAGGTTGGCTCCGACAGCCTGGAAGCGAACGGTGCGGCCCTGGTCAGCGCGCTACTTGCCGCCATTGAGGCTGGTGCAGATACCGCAGCCATCGCCGGGCAGATTGCCGCAGGCGGCGTGCTGGCAGTGCTGGAGACTGGCCAGGACACATTCGCGGCCATTGAATCGGCCCCACCCCTCGACCCCAGCCGAACCCTGGTGGTGCCCATTGAGGACAGGCTGGTGCGAGTTGCGACCGAAACGCGCCTGGTATCAGTGGCGCGCGAGGACCGCGTGGTGAGCGTGGTCGCAGAGGATCGAACGATCTTCGTGTCCGCATGAGGTGCGCGTCCAAATGATTCCCCCCCAGTAGGGTTAGACCATCTGGCGCATGCCCGGAACACTCCGGGCTCATGAAAACAGAAACCATCGACGCCCTTTCCACGGCCGGCAGTCGCACCTCCGGCGGCGGCGCTGTCGTTGGGTTCCTTGGATGGCTTGCCTCATCCCAAGCAATCGGGCTGTTCGGCGTGTGTATTGCGCTGCTGGGCGCCTTGGTGAGCTGGTACTACAAGCGTGAAGCAAATCGCCGCCTGTCGGCCGAGCATGCTCTACGCCAGCAGGAGCGCCAGATCCGCATTGACATCATGCGCGCAAGCGGCGTACTTCTCCCCGGTAGCGATACCGACCTGGGCGAGCTGGGAGCCGACGAGTGAGCCGCGTGCCCGCCCAACTGCGTACCAGCCTTGCCGCCCTGGCCATGCTGCTGGGCGCCGGTGGCGGGGCCTACTACGTGGACGAGGCCGCCACACGCGAGGCCAACACCAACGCCTACATCCAGGCCGTGGCCGCTGATCCCGATGTGTCCGATGYCATCCGCATTGCCATGGTGATGGCCAGCTACTACGAATCCAGCAATCGCCACATCGGCACGCCCTACGTGGACAAACTGGGCAAGGGCCAGCCGCTCACCGTCTGCAATGGCCTGACCGGGCCCGAGGTGGTGGCGGGGCGCACCTACACCCCCGCCGACTGCTACCGGCTGGAGAAGCGCCGGTACATCGGCTACGAGGTCGAAGCCAAGCGCCTGCTCACGTACTGGGCCAGCTATGACCCGTTCCAGCAAGCCACCTTCCTCGACTTCCTGCACAACAAGGGCGAGGGCAATTTCTTCGACAGCACCATGCGCCGCAAGGCCAATGCTGGGGACTGGGTGGGTGCCTGCCGAGAAAACACGCGCTGGAACCGTGGGACGGTGCAGGGCGTTTCTACCGTGCTGCCAGGCCTGCAGCTGCGCGGCGATTCCAACGACGAGATTTGCCGCACATGGCGGCTTGGAGCGCAATCGTGAAACTTGCTGTACTCATTTTTCTGATTTTGCTCAGCGCACTGCTCACCGGCTGTGCAACAACAAAAGGCCTGCAGGTGTCCGACGAGGACGCGGCCGAGTGCGCTGCCGTGGGCTGCACGCCCTGGTCTGAGCGCCAACTTGAAGGCCTGGCCAAGCACTTCTACGGCTTGGGTGTGAAGGCAGGCATCCAGCGCCAAAAGGGGTCGATCTGATGCGCGCCGCTGCCATCGCCTTGTTCATTGCCGTTGCACTGAGCGGTTGCACTGTAGTCCCGGCCAGCACCGCCCACAGCGCCTGTGAACTGTTGAACACGGCTTCCCAAGAAGCTGATCTGGCGCCCGCCTGGTATCTGCGCGCCGGCGAGGTGCTGGAAGCCTGCGGGCAGGACCGTGCCAAGGCCGATGCCGCCGCCCGCGCCTGCTATGCCGAGGCCCGCAACGGCTACCGCGACAGCAAGGAATGTGAGGCCATGCCGTGAACCTCACCCTCATCACCCACCTGATCGCGGCCCTGGCCGCTGCCACCGGCGTCTGGATCTTTCAAGACGCCCGCATGGACGCTGCCGTGGCCGAGGTCCGGCTGGAGCAGACGAACGAGCGCCTGGGCGCCGTGAGCCAGGCCCGCGCCGACGAGCGCGGCATCAACAAGACCTACCAAGGAGCCCTCAATGCTGCCCGTGACCGTGAAGCGCTTTTGCGCACTGAAATTGACCGTCTGCACGTTGTTTCTGATGGGCTGCGCGACCAAAACGCCGATGCCGCCCGCCGCCTCGCTGCAGCTCCCCCCGCCGCCGTCCTTGAGTACGCCCTTGCCGTCAACACCGTATTCAACGACTGCCGCGCCGCGTATGCAGGAATGGTCGAAAAAGCTGATGGGCACGCGAGTGATGTCCGCACCCATAGAGAAGCCTGGCCAGTAATCCCGCCCCGGCCGGACGCCGGGCCAACCCCCTGAGAAAACCATGAACTCAATGAATTTTGGAACGGCCCTTGAAGCCATCAAGGCCGGCCTGCGAATCGCCCGCACCGGCTGGAATGGCAAGGGCATGTTCGTCTACTTGGTGCCCCCTGCCAGCTACCCGGTTCAGACCGGCGCGGCCAAAGCGCATTTTGGCGAGGGTGCGACGGTGCCCTACAACGCCTACATGGCGATCAAGAACGTGGACAACACGGTCAGCACCTGGGTGCCCAGCGTGAATGACTGCCTCGCGACCGACTGGGGCGTTGTGGGCGAAGGCGCGCAAGCGGTAGAGCCGACCAAAGCCGCCAGCACCGTGCCACCCCACCAGCAGCGCGTGATTGACGAGAAGGCCGCCCGCGATGGGGAAATCTCGCGCCTCGAAGCCTTCATCAACACGGGCTCGATCTTCGCCACGCTGCCCGCCGACGAGCAGGCCCGCCTGCGCCGCCAGCTCGATGTGATGCGCGAGCTGTCCGTGATCCTGGGCGAGCGCATCGCGGCTTTCTGACCAACACTCCCCAAGAGCACGCCATGACCCAATTCCGCAAGAAGCCTGTCGTCATCACGGCAATCACCTTTGACCAGCTCGTGGCCCATGGCACGGATCGATGCAAGGCAGAAGGCCGCCAGTCGAACATCGTGAACGGGATGCCCTGGTCGTTCAGCTACGCGGGCCACCTCATTACCCACGAGAACGACGATTGCTACCTGATCCCCACACTGGAAGGCACCATGAAGATGGGCCGCGACGACATGCTCATCACGGGCGTGAAGGGCGAGATTTACCCGTGCAAGCGAGACATTTTCGAGGCCACCTACGACTTGGCCCCTGCTGATCTGGAGCAGGAGATCCAGGCCAAGGCCGACAAGGGCCCGCGCGTTACGCCCGCTGCGCTGAAGGATGAAATTGCCAGCGCGCATTTCTTCACCGGCTTCGATGGGGCGGCTGGCGCGGCTTACAACGAGGCGAGCCCTGATGGTGTGCTTCGGCAGTTCAGTTTCGAGGCCCCACCGGCTCTGTCACTCCTGACCTTCTGCGTCCTGGTGCTGCGCAACGGCTTCACCGTCATCGGCCACAGCGCCTGCGCCAGCCCTGAGAACTACAACAAGGAAATCGGCGAGCGCATCGCCCGCGAGAACGCCGAGCGCCAAATCTGGCCCCTGCTGGGCTTCCGACTGCGCGACGAGCTGGCCCGCTGAAAACCGAAGCACCAATGAAAAAGCCCCGCCGCAGTGATGCGGGCGGGGCTTTGTGTTTATGCCGTGGGCATCTTGTCGTAGTCGGCCAGCGGCATTTCGGTGCCGTCATGGGCCACCAGCACGCCCGCCGTTGAGTCTGAGACTTCGATAGGGCGGTCATTGAACTTGGTCTTGTCCACCTTGTAGGCACTCCCCATGGATGAGGCGCCGTAGAGGCGGCACAGGGCCAGGTCTTCGGCCTGCTTTGGGGTCAGGACCAGCTTCTGCGGTGTCTTCCCAGGATGCTTGATCCAATGCGTGCGAAAGGCGTTCGACGCCCGGCGGTGGAGTTCTGCCATGCCGGGGTGGTGATGGGGGAGGTCAACGATGTTTTGGGCGGCCATGGATGGTGATTGTCCACGGTCCAGAGGGGGTGCCCCAGCTCATGCCACCCTGCGCAACCGGACCACGTTCGCCTCACCATCGCGGCCGGGTGGGGCGCTGTTCTCGCACCCCACCAGGTAGTCGGCCCAGAGTTTCAGGGCCCTGCGGCGCTCCGGTATTTCCTCCCGCACGTCATAGATCCCCTCCATGCCCTTGAGCGTATGGTTCAGAGCAATCTCGGAGATTTCGCGCGACACCCCCATGTTCATGAGGTGGCCCTTGGCCGTGCTGCGCGTGTCATGGGGGGTAAATTTGCGGATGTCCATGTCGCCGCGTTCAAATGCGCGCCGCAGCGCCGCCCAAAGGGTTGTGCGCCCGATAGGTACATCGCCCAGCTCTTTGGAGCGGTCGGCGCGGCGAGTGGGCAGCACATACACGGAGTCGCCAGACAAGGCGATCAGCTCGTGGAACCAGTCAACGACGACCGGGGCGAGGGGCACCAAAAAGCCCGCGCGGGTTTTGACGGACTCAGCAGGCACCCACCAGGTGCCGGCCTCCAGGTCCAAGTGCTCCTTCTTGGCCTTGACCAGCTCCACCCCGCGCACGCAGGTGGCCAGCAGGATGCGGAAGGCCAGGGCGTTCTCCCGGCCGATGAAGTCAATGCCCGGCAGCAGGGACTGCAGCTCCTTGTTCTCCAGCATGACGCGCTGGCGTGTCTTTGGGCGAGGGCCTTTGAGCGCGGACAGCTTGATGCCGGTGCACGGATTGGCCGCAATGAGCGTCAGGCCGCAGGCGTGGTCGAGAACCTTGGAGATAGAGGTGAGCAGCCGCTTTGTCATCAGCCACGTCCGGCCGCTCTCTTTGAGGACGGTCACGACATCAATGCTCGTTACCTTGTTCACCTGCCAGGAACCCAGGCGCGGCAGGATCACTTGGTCGATGTCGGCATTGCGGTAGTAGATGGTGTCCTCGGCGAACACATCGGGGCGGAGCACCTTTTCCCGATAGTCGGCAACCAGTTCGCGCATGGTCCATGCTGCAGCGGTGCGTGATTTGCGCTCCTGCTTCTCGGCTGCCGGGTCCGCGCCGCTATCGATGGCTGCGCGCAGAGCGCGGGCTTTCTCACGGGCCGCCGCGAGTGTCACGTCCGGGTAGCTGCCGATGGTCAGCTCGCGCCGCCGCCCGCCCTGCACGCGATACCGGAGCACCCAGGTGGCGGTGCCGCCTGTGGAAAGGGTGAATGTCAGCCCATCGCCATCTGACTTGGCGACCGCCTCACCTTTTGAGATCCAGCGCTTGATCTGTATGTCGGTGAGCGTGTGACTGATTTTGGGCATCGGCAGTCCTTTTTTTGGGTAGCTAGGAGTGTAGCTACCCACCTGGCTACCCGGAGTTCATGCGCCAATGAGAATCAGTGTGCGACAGTGTGAATCAAAAAACCCAATGAAAACAACGGCTTGCGATGCTTGGTGAGACGTTGTGATCCACTCTGAAACACTAATTGAAATTCCAGGTGGCAATTTGCATGGTTTTTGGCCGGTAGCGCTAGTGGATCATGCGCTGGCAGCTATCAAAATGTGAGTGGATGAGGGATGGGGCAGAAGCGTCAGGCGCGGCGCACACGGGTCACAAAGCTGAACGGCAGCCCGTTGGTGCTCACGTGGTGCTCGCGGACGGTTTCCACCCATTCTGCGCCCAGCACGGGGGCATAGGCATCGCCGTCAAAGTCCTGGGCGATCTCCGTCACCTCCACGCAGTCCGCCAGGGGCAAGGATTCGGCATAGATCTGCGCGCCCCCAATGATCCACACGGTTTTGCCCGCGTCGCACAGCGCCAGGGCTTTGGCCAGGCTGCCTGCGCGGTGGGCACCGTCGGCCTGCCAGTCGGCCTGCCGCGTCACCACGATGTTGGTGCGGCCGGGCAGGGGGCGAAAGCGCGGGGGCAGCGAGTCCCAGGTCTTGCGGCCCATGACCACCGGGCAGCCCTGGGTGAGCTGCTTGAAGTGCGCCATGTCCTCGGGGATGTGCCAGGGCAGGCGGTTGTCCTTGCCGATGACGCCGTTGGCCGCGCGGGCGTAGATGAGGTGCAGGGGCATGGGGCTCGCTCGGTGCGTGAGTGGGGAGGGGATCAGATGTGCAGGAACGCCAGCGCGCCCACACCCAGGCCCACGGCGGCCACGCCGTACATGCCGTATTCCAGCCACTTCTTCTTGGTCAGCAGCGCAATCGCGGCCAGGGCAATCGCCACCTGCAGCGCGGTGGTGGCCTGGGCCCAGCGGTGGTGCTGGTGCATCTGTACTTCGCTTTGCTGGTCGAAGGCGTGGGCATCGGCCTCCAGCTTTTCGGCCGCGGTCTTGATCTCGTTCTTCTCTTTTTCGTAGCGGTCGATCTTGGCCTGGTATTTGACCTTCTCGGCTTCGGCCGGGGTCAGGTCACGGGCCAGCTCGGCCAGGCTTTGTTTGGTGCTTTTGGACTGGAAGTAATTCCACTGGTTGGAGGCCTCGGTCTTCTTGATGGCCGCGTCGTTCTTCATCAGGCCCGCATTGGCCTGGGTGGCGCCGCCCATGTAGGCAAAGATGGCACCCACCGTGGCCACGATGGCCGTGAACATGGCGATCTTGTTGGTGGACGAGCCGCCGCCATGGTCCGCGCCGTGGTGCGCAGCATCGTGGCCGTGGGTGGCATGTTCGACCGCGTGGTCGTGGGGGCCGTGTACGTGGAATCCGCCGGAAGACATAGATAGAAGCTCGTTGTATTGGTTATGGGTGAAAGCGGGGCCTGTGCCGCAGGCTGGCTGGTGCAGTGGTCAGGTCAGACTGCCACGGGCGCCTTGATGGCAGGGTGGCACTGGTAGTCCACCACTTCAAAGTCTTCGTACTCGTAGTCGAAGATGCTGTCCGGCTTGCGTTTGATGTTCAGCACGGGGTAGGGGTAGGGCGTGCGCGCCAGCTGGGTCTGCACTTGCTCGTGGTGGTTGCTGTAGATGTGGCAGTCGCCACCCGTCCAGACGAAGTCGCCCACCTCCAGGTCGCACTGCTGGGCCACCATGTGGG
>NZ_JBGFFF010000194.1:7500-10311 GCF_056175785.1 Acidovorax sp. LjRoot204 | reverse complement strand
CTGACGAGGTGCTGCCGCTGGGGCAGATTGCCCCGGCCTTGATTGCCCGGTTGCGCGGACCAACTGACCGCCTGCACCACCGGATTTAAGGGCGATTACCGAGCCCTGGCGGCGGGCCTTCACCATGTGTGTCCCCGCCAGAGCCTCGCGCCATGAACCGGTTTGGCGCCTATTCAGAGAGTGCTGTCCAGCGCTCCAACGCAGTCATCAGCTCTTCGTCGATGGCGGCTGCTCGGCTTGTCATGGCCGCCGCGCGGGTGGGGTCAGTACCAAAGAGTGAGCCGTCGGCCAGTGCGTCTTGAAGGGATTTCTGTTCCGTCTCTAGCGCACTGATCAGGCCAGGCAGTTGATCCAGTTCGCGCTGCTCTTTGTAACTCAGCTTCTTTTTTGATAGCTGTGCAGGCTTATTTGATGAGCGCTCTGGCGTGCTTTGGTTGGAAACTTCCGGTGTGGGTGGTTTGGAGGACGTTGYAGCAGCAGCTTGCAGTGACCGACTGCGCTTGGATTGGAGCAACCAGTCTTGGACGCCGCCTTCGTACTCACGCCACAGGCCGTTGCCTTCAAAAGCGAGGGTGCTGGTCACCACGTTGTCGAGAAAGGTGCGGTCATGGCTGACCAGGAACACCGTGCCTTCGTAGTTTTCGAGCAATTCCTCCAGCAGGTCTAAGGTGTCAATGTCCAGGTCGTTCGTGGGCTCATCCAGCACCAGGACATTGGCCGGTCGGGCGAACAGCCGGGCAAGCAGCAGGCGGTTGCGTTCCCCGCCGGACAGCGACCGCACTGGGGAGTGCGCGCGCGCGGGGGAGAACAGAAAATCGCTCAGATAGCTCTTGACGTGTTTGCGCTGATTGCCGATCTCGATCCATTCGCTGCCAGGGCTGATGAAGTCTTCCAATGTGGCGTCGAGGTTGACGGCGTGGCGCATCTGGTCAAAGTAGGCTACTTGCAGGTTCGCTCCCTGCCGGATGGTGCCCTTGTCGGCCTGCAGTTCGCCCAAGATCATCTTCAGCAGCGTGGTTTTACCGGCGCCGTTCGGGCCGATCAGGCCCACTTTGTCCCCGCGCAGTATCGTCCCGGAAAAATTGTGAACGATGGTTTTGTCGCCGAAGGCTTTGCTCACTCCTTGCAGTTCCGCCACGATCTTGCCCTGGTAGCCGTTGGAGCTTCCGGTGGCGACATCCATGCGCACACTGCCAACGACCTCACGGCGGGCCTCCCGCCGGGCGCGTAACTGTTCCAAGCGGCTGATACGGCTCTGGCTGCGGGTGCGGCGCGCTTCCACACCACGCCGAATCCAGATTTCTTCTTGTGCCAGGAGCTTGTCGGCCTTGGCGGCGATCACTGCCTCCTGCGCCAACTGCTCTTCTTTCTGAATCTGGTATTGAGCAAAGTTGCCGGGGTACGAGCGCAATTGACCGCGGTCCARCTCCACGATGCGGGTGGCCACRCGGTYRAGGAACGACCGGTCGTGGGTGATGGTCACGACGCTGCCCGGAAAGTCCAGCAGCAGGTCTTCCAGCCAYTCGATGGAGTCCAGR
This sequence comes from Acidovorax sp. LjRoot204, assembly GCF_056175785.1. Taxonomy (NCBI): domain Bacteria; kingdom Pseudomonadati; phylum Pseudomonadota; class Betaproteobacteria; order Burkholderiales; family Comamonadaceae; genus Acidovorax; species Acidovorax sp. LjRoot204. The sequence goes on along the minus strand of NZ_JBGFFF010000194.1, from coordinate 8,773 downwards.
TCCAGGTGGTTGGTGGGTTCGTCCAGCAGCAAAACGTCAGGGCGTGCCACCAGCGCCTGCGCCAGCGCCACGCGTTTTTTGGTGCCGCCAGAGAGTGCTCCGACCACGGCTTCCGGGTCGAGATGCAACCTCTGCAGGGTCTCTTCTACACGCTGCTCCCAGTTCCAGGCGTCGTAGGCCTCGATCTCCGATTGCAATGCATCCAGATCTAGTCCGTCCGCTCCCGAGAGGTATTGATCGCGGATAGCGATCACGCGTTGCAGGCCTTCGGAGGCTGCCTTGAAAATGGTGGCATCGGGGTCTAACGTCGGCTCCTGTGCGACGAAGGCAATGCGTACCCCCTGCTGAACTTGCAAAGAGCCATCATCCGGCTTGGCAAGTCCTCCCAGGATTTTGAGTAGGGAAGACTTTCCCGCGCCATTGCGGCCAATCAGGCCAACCCGCTCAGCGGTCTCCAGGGAAAAGCCGGCGTGATCCAGCAGTGCAACATGCCCAAATGCGAGTTGGGCGTCCAGTAAGGTGATAAGTGCCATAGAGCGGGATTATCCGTGTCGCGCTCCGGCGGGATTTTTTGCGCCAGTCACATGATGGAGTGACAGCCGGTCGAGCGTAACTTTGATTGGTGGAAAATTCCGCGATCAGTTACGCTGCGATTTCTTCAGAACCTGTCGCGCCCCTGCAAGCGTGCAAGGACGCGCAGGTCTTCCCCGATCCTGTCTACCGTATGGAAGCTGAGGGCATGTGCCTCGGCAAGTGTCGCCAAGGGAGCTATCTGGGCCAATCCCATGCCCTCGCCCATCAGCTTGGGGGCGAGATAGACCAGTAGTTCATCGACCAGTCCTTCGCGCAGCAGCGAACCATTGAGCTTGTAACCTGCTTCCACGTGCAGTTCATTGATCTCCCTGCGCCCGAGGTCTTGCACCATCGCGGGTAAGTCCACCTTGCCGGCACTATTCGGCATTGTGATCACGGTGGCGCCAAGGGCTTCGAGCGCGCTGCGTTTTTTCTCGTGTGCAAAGGCTGTATAGATATAGACCGACCGGTCCGCTGCGAAAAGCAAGGCATCCAGAGGAACAGCTAGCTCGCTATCCACCAAAACGAGTGAGGGTTGCCGATCGGTGGGTACATCCCGCACATCCAGTCGTGGGTTATCTGCGAGTACGGTCCCAATGCCGGTCAACACCGCGCAAGCCCTTGCGCGCCATGCATGTCCGTCAGTACGAGCGGCGGGACCGGTGATCCATTGGCTTGCTCCATTGGGCAAGGCGGTTAC
>NZ_JBGFFF010000194.1:0-2500 GCF_056175785.1 Acidovorax sp. LjRoot204 | reverse complement strand
CTCTGCAAACACGAAAGTGGACGTATAGGGTGTGACGCCTGCCCGGTGCTGGAAGATTAAATGATGGGGTGCAAGCTCTTGATTGAAGTCCCAGTAAACGGCGGCCGTAACTATAACGGTCCTAAGGTAGCGAAATTCCTTGTCGGGTAAGTTCCGACCTGCACGAATGGCGTAACGATGGCCACACTGTCTCCTCCTGAGACTCAGCGAAGTTGAAATGTTTGTGATGATGCAATCTCCCCGCGGAAAGACGGAAAGACCCCATGAACCTTTACTGTAGCTTTGTATTGGACTTTGAACAGATCTGTGTAGGATAGGTGGGAGGCTTTGAAGTGAGGACGCTAGTTCTCATGGAGCCAACGTTGAAATACCACCCTGGTGTGTTTGAGGTTCTAACCTAGGTCCATTATCTGGATCGGGGACAGTGCATGGTAGGCAGTTTGACTGGGGCGGTCTCCTCCCAAAGCGTAACGGAGGAGTTCGAAGGTACGCTAGTTACGGTCGGACATCGTGACGATAGTGCAATGGCATAAGCGTGCTTAACTGCGAGACTGACAAGTCGAGCAGATGCGAAAGCAGGACATAGTGATCCGGTGGTTCTGTATGGAAGGGCCATCGCTCAACGGATAAAAGGTACTCTGGGGATAACAGGCTGATACCGCCCAAGAGTTCATATCGACGGCGGTGTTTGGCACCTCGATGTCGGCTCATCTCATCCTGGGGCTGTAGCCGGTCCCAAGGGTATGGCTGTTCGCCATTTAAAGAGGTACGTGAGCTGGGTTTAAAACGTCGTGAGACAGTTTGGTCCCTATCTTCCGTGGGCGCTGCAGATTTGAGGAAGCCTGCTCCTAGTACGAGAGGACCGGAGTGGACACACCTCTGGTGTATCGGTTGTCACGCCAGTGGCATTGCCGAGTAGCTAAGTGTGGAAGAGATAACCGCTGAAAGCATCTAAGCGGGAAACTCGTTTCAAGATGAGATCTGCCGGGGCCTTGAGCCCCCTAAAGAGTCGTTCAAGACCAGGACGTTGATAGGTCAGGTGTGGAAGCGCAGTAATGCGTTAAGCTAACTGATACTAATTGCTCGTGCGGCTTGACCCTATAACTTTGATAGCCAACACGCTCACAGCGTGAAGCTCAAAGTCTGTTATGCCAAGTTAGACGCAGTCAAATACACAAAATCTGATTCCAGACTCTATGAATTCGCCAGGCAGTTCACAAAGACTGCCCAGCACCAAGTTATGCCTGATGACCATAGCAAGTTGGTCCCACTCCTTCCCATCCCGAACAGGACAGTGAAACGACTTTGCGCCGATGATAGTGCGGGTTCCCGTGTGAAAGTAGGTCATCGTCAGGCTCTTACAGCCCAGAAAACCCCAGTCAGATATGACTGGGGTTTTTTGCTTTGGGACGGCATCGAAATGCGCCAGGGGCTGTGGCTGGTCAACGCTTGTGGTACCGCAGTTCGCTGGGTTTGCATCGGACTTACCGGGCCGCCAAGCGCACGAAGCCCCTCATCTACGCAGTCCGCACAGCTCCAGATCTAACTGTCGGAATGGGCCCACTCGCTTCAATCGATACGGCATGAGCTGATCGATAGAACCTCGCGAGAACCAAAGTGCACCCATTCCGCGCGCCCCCATATCCACCGCCTCCCTCAGCGGCGCTATATCGTCTGCGTCAGATAGGCAGCCGTCGGCCTTGTTCGAACACCAGCAGTTCACCTTTGCCGAACGCCGTCCACGTTTCGTTGGTCGTGAGGGGGCTGGTCACGATCACTGCCACCTGATCGTTCACGCCAGTCTCCTTCGAAAAATCCAGCTGGAGGTCTTCGTCACTCAGCTGCGCAGCGCCGAAGGGATGGCGGCGCTCTATGTAGTGCAGATGGGTAGAGGCGTGTGCCCACAACGCCTGTCCATTGGAAAGCAGGAAATTGAATGTGCCGTGAGGAGCTATGCGGGCAGCGAGTTCCTTGAGCGTTAGCGTCAGCTCTGGAACAGAAGGCACGCTGGCGTGCGATTTGGCCAACTCTTGCATGATCCAGCAAAACGCATGCTCGCTGTCGGTATCGCCCACSGGGCGGAAATGCGAATGCAGGCGAGGGCGGAAGTCTTTCAGATCTCCGTTGTGGGCAAAGACCCAGTAGCGGCCCCACAGCTCACGCACGAACGGATGGCAGTTCTGCAGGCTCACCATGCCTTGGGTGGCCTTGCGGATGTGGGCGATGACGTTCCGGCTCTTGATGGGGTAACGGCGAATGAGTTCGGCCACCGGTGAGTCCACGGCCGCCAGATGGTCCACGAAGTGCCGAAGCCCCTTGTCCTCAAAAAACGCGATGCCCCAGCCGTCGGTATGGTGGTCTGTCTTCCCGCCGCGTTGCGCAAAGCCCGTAAAGCTGAAGGTCACATCGGTGGGCACATTGCAATTCATGCCGAGGAGTTGGCACATGGCGAAGGTTCCGTTTCTTTGATTTCTTGAAAGCCTTGGGTGCTCAATGCGCG